>NZ_JAFEJT020000005.1 GCF_018555435.2 Bifidobacterium amazonense | reverse complement strand
CCGGATCGCGGGCGTCGAACCGGAAGACGACGAAACCCCACAAGCCGACGCGGACTAGGATTTCACGCTCACCACAGGTGAGGCACCACTCCGGATTACGCGCTCATTTTCAAATGAGGCACCTCGCGGGCGCAATGGCTTGTCAACCCAATGTTTTCAAGTGTTTGCTTGCGGTTTACCGAATGAACAGAACCGCACATTCTGACTGCTGTGCGTCAGGAAAACGCACATGATCCGACATCTGGGTACGTAGTGAAACCGTCGCGACACGCCGAAGTGGCGTATCTCGGAGGTTCGTGTATAGTATCCATCTGTTGCCTGCTGCACTGCTGGTGCAGGGGACGACGATGGTGGCTATAGCTCAGTTGGTAGAGCAGCTGATTGTGGTTCAGCAGGTCGCGCGTTCGAGCCGCGTTAGCCACCCCACGAGAAACCCGGAGCATTGCTCCGGGTTTTTGCGTTTTGAGGTCTACGGCATGTGCGAAGTGGCGCGCGTGGCGGTTGGTCGCTGCAGCGTGTCGCATGTCGTGGGGTGGTGTATCATAGTAATTCGTGTGTGCCAACGGCATGCCTTATGTAACAGGCGTGCGGGTTGGGATATCCCGTGAATCGACTGGATCGCGCGCAGCAATGCGGACTGTGAAAGAGGATCGGGCCATCGGGCCGGTGGACTGTGGCTATCTTTGACCGATCTGTCGATCAGTGGGCAAAGTGTGGGCGCAGTGCGGCGGTCTCACGGAAACAAGAGAAACCACTGAATCGGAGAATTCAAGTTGCCTACTATTGAACAGCTCGTCCGTAAGGGACGTCAGGCCAAGCCGAAGAAGTCGAAGACTTTGGCCTTGAAGGGCAGCCCGCTGCGCCGCGGCGTGTGCACCCGTGTGTACACCACCACCCCGAAGAAGCCGAACTCGGCTCTGCGTAAGGTCGCCCGTGTGCGCCTTTCCTCGGGCATCGAAGTCACCGCCTACATCCCGGGCGAGGGCCACAACCTGCAGGAGCACTCCATCGTGCTCGTGCGCGGCGGCCGTGTGAAGGATCTGCCGGGCGTGCGTTACCACATCGTGCGTGGTGCGCTCGATACCCAGGGTGTTAAGGACCGCAAGCAGGGTCGTTCCCTGTACGGAGCAAAGAAGGCGAAGTAAGAGATATGTCACGTAAAGGCCCCGCTAAGAAGCACACGCTGCTGCCCGATCCGATCTACGGCTCGACCGTCGTGGCTCAGCTCATCAACAAGATCCTGCTCGACGGCAAGAAGTCGATCGCCGAGGACATCGTCTACTCCGCGCTCGATATGATCAAGGAGAAGACCGACCAGGAGCCGGTCGCTGTTCTCAAGCGCGCTCTGGACAACATCCGTCCGTCCCTCGAGGTCCGTTCCCGCCGCGTCGGCGGTGCGACCTACCAGGTCCCGGTCGAGGTCAAGCCGAACCGCGCCAACACGCTGTCCCTGCGCTGGCTGACCGACTTCTCCCGCGCCCGTCGCGAGAAGACCATGGCCGAGCGTCTCGCCAACGAGATCCTCGACGCCTCCAACGGCCTCGGTGCTTCTGTCAAGCGCCGCGAGGATACTCATAAGATGGCAGAGGCCAACAAGGCCTTCGCTCACTACCGCTGGTAATTTCCAAGAACGAGAGCTAAGGAATAGCAAATGGCACTTGACGTGCTTACGGATCTGCACATGATCCGCAACATCGGCATCATGGCCCACATCGATGCCGGTAAGACCACCACCACCGAGCGCATCCTCTTCTACACCGGCAAGAACTACAAGATCGGTGAGACCCACGACGGCGCCTCGACGATGGACTTCATGGCTCAGGAGCAGGAGCGCGGCATCACCATCCAGTCCGCCGCCACCACCTGCTTCTGGAACCGCCAGACGCACGACACCAAGGACAAGTTCCAGATCAACATCATCGATACCCCGGGCCACGTGGACTTCACGGCCGAGGTGGAGCGCTCTCTGCGCGTCCTTGATGGTGCCGTCGCCGTCTTCGATGGCAAGGAAGGCGTGGAGCCGCAGTCCGAGACCGTGTGGCGTCAGGCCGACAAGTACGGCGTCCCGCGCATCTGCTTCATCAACAAGATGGACAAGCTCGGCGCTGACTTCTACTTCTCCGTGCAGACCATCAAGGACAAGCTCGGCGCCAAGCCGCTCGTCGTCCAGCTGCCGATCGGCGCCGAGAACGACTTCGCTGGCGTCGTCGACCTGATCCGCATGAAGGCCTACGTGTGGAACGACGTTTCCACCGATCAGGGTGCCCACTACGACACCACCGACATCCCGGCCGACCTGCAGGACAAGGCCGAGGAGTACCGCGCCCAGCTGCTCGACGACGTTGCTGAGGCCAGCGACGAGCTGACCGAGAAGTACCTCGAGGCCGGCGAGCTGACCGAAGAGGAGATCCGTGCGGGTATCCGCAAGCTCACCATCGAGCGTCGTGCCTACCCGGTCCTCTGCGGTTCCGCGTTCAAGGACAAGGGCGTGCAGCCGATGCTCGACGCCGTTGTGGACTACCTGCCCTCCCCGGAGGACGTGCCGTCCATCAAGGGCTTCAAGCCGGGCGACGAGTCCGTCGAGATCGACCGCAAGCCGCTGGTTTCCGATCCGTTCGCGGCCCTCGTCTTCAAGATCTCCACGCACCCGTTCTACGGCAAGCTCGTGTTCGTGCGCGTCTACTCCGGCTCCGTCAAGCCGGGCGACAACGTGCTCGACTCCACGAAGGGCAAGAAGGAGCGCATCGGCAAGATCTTCCAGATGCACGCCGATAAGGAGAACCCGGTCGATGCCGCCGAAGCCGGCAACATCTACACGTTCGTCGGTCTGAAGAACGTGTCCACCGGTGACACCCTGTGCGCCGAGTCCGCCCCGATCTCCCTCGAGTCCATGACCTTCCCGGACCCGGTCATCCAGGTGGCCGTGGAGCCGAAGACCAAGGCCGATCAGGAGAAGATGGGCATCGCCCTCGCGAAGCTCTCCGACGAGGATCCGACCTTCCAGGTCACCACCGACGAGGAGTCCGGCCAGACCCTGATCGCCGGCATGGGCGAGCTCCAGCTCGACATCATCGTCGACCGTATGCGCCGCGAGTTCAAGGTCGAGTGCAACGTCGGCAAGCCGCAGGTCGCCTACCGCGAGACCATCCGCAAGGCCGTGATGAACGAAGTCTACACCCACAAGAAGCAGACCGGTGGTTCCGGCCAGTTCGCAAAGGTGTTCATGAACTTCGAGCCGCTCGACACCGAGGCCGGCGAGACGTTCGAGTTCGTCAACGAGGTCACCGGCGGCCACATCTCCGCCGAGTTCATCGGACCCATCGAGGCCGGTGTCAAGGAAGCCATGGAATCCGGCGTGCTCGCCGGCTTCCCGGTCGTGGGCGTCAAGGCCACCGTGTACGACGGCCAGATGCACCCGGTCGATTCCTCCGAAATGGCCTTCAAGATCGCCGGTTCCATGGCGTTCAAGGAAGCCGCTCCGAAGGCCAAGCCGGTCATCCTCGAGCCGATCATGGCCGTCGAAGTCCGTACTCCGGAGGAGTACATGGGCGACGTCATCGGCGATCTGAACCAGCGTCGTGGCAACATCCAGTCCATGACCGACGCCACCGGCGTCAAGGTCATCGACGCCAAGGTCCCGCTGTCCGAGATGTTCGGCTACATCGGCGACCTGCGTTCCAAGACCCAGGGCCGCGCCATGTTCACCATGCAGATGGACTCCTACGCCGAGGTCCCGAAGTCGGTCTCCGACGAGATCGTCAAGGCCCAGCGCGGCGAGTGACACGCGCTGCCGCTTAAGGCGTCCAGTGTCTCCAGTCAGCGCTAATATCGTGTAGCGCTGACTGGGTTCTGGCTCCAAAGTGGCACATAACCCAGAAACCCAGTAAACTGTAGCGAGTGCCCGGGCCACAAGCCGGGGCTTTTACTACACGAGACGTCCAGGAGGACAAAAGTAATGGCAAAGGAAAAGTACGAGCGTACTAAGCCGCACGTTAACATCGGTACCATCGGCCACGTCGATCACGGCAAGACGACCTTGACCGCGGCCATCTCCAAGGTCCTGCACGAGGAGTACCCGGATCTCAACCCGGAGTACGACTTCAACCAGATCGACGCCGCTCCGGAAGAGCAGCAGCGTGGTATCACCATCAACATCGCCCACATCGAGTACCAGACCGCGAAGCGTCACTACGCTCACGTGGACTGCCCGGGCCACGCCGACTTCGTGAAGAACATGATCACCGGCGCTGCTCAGATGGATGGCGCCATCCTCGTTGTGGCCGCCACCGACGGCCCGATGGCCCAGACCCGCGAGCACGTGCTGCTCGCCCGTCAGGTGGGCGTCCCGAAGATCCTCGTCGCCCTGAACAAGTGCGACATGGTCGAGGACGAGGAACTCATCGAGCTCGTTGAGGAAGAGGTCCGTGACCTCCTCGACGAGAACGGCTTCGATCGCGACTGCCCGGTCATCCGCGTGTCCGCCTACGGCGCTCTGCACGATGACGCTCCGGATCACGAGAAGTGGGTCGAGCAGATCAAGAAGCTCATGGACGCCGTCGACGAGTACATCCCGACCCCGGTCCACGACCTCGACAAGCCGTTCCTGATGCCGATCGAGGACGTCTTCACCATCTCCGGCCGTGGCACCGTCGTCACCGGTCGTGTTGAGCGTGGCCAGCTGGCCGTCAACACCCCGGTCGAGATCGTCGGCATCCGTCCGACCCAGACCACCACCGTCACCTCCATCGAGACGTTCCACAAGACCATGGACGCCTGCGAGGCTGGCGACAACACCGGTCTGCTGCTCCGCGGCATCAACCGTACCGATGTCGAGCGTGGCCAGGTTGTGGCCAAGCCGGGCTCCGTCACCCCGCACACCAAGTTCGAGGGCGAAGTCTACGTTCTGACCAAGGATGAGGGTGGCCGTCACTCGCCGTTCTTCTCCAACTACCGTCCGCAGTTCTACTTCCGCACCACCGACGTCACCGGCGTCATCGAGCTGCCGGAAGGCGTCGAGATGGTCCAGCCGGGCGATCACGCGACCTTCACCGTCGAGCTGATCCAGCCGATCGCTATGGAGGAGGGCCTGACCTTCGCCGTGCGTGAGGGTGGTCACACCGTCGGCTCGGGCCGTGTCACCAAGATCCTCGCCTGATTTCATCAGTAGAGCATCATGACACGCTTGAACTAGCGTTCTGAGAAACCCCCTGAATCCTCGCGGATTCAGGGGGTTTCTCATATCGGATGCAAGTCCGGAACAGTCCATGAAACGCCTGTATAGGCGGTATGGCATAATAGCGAAGGCTATTTTTAAGCTTCACGCACATTCAATCAAACGAATAGGTGAGTAACTGTGGCACAGACTACCAATGACATCAAGAACGGTTCCGTCCTGAACCTCGACGGCCAGCTGTGGACCGTCACCAAGTTCCAGCACGTCAAGCCGGGCAAGGGCCCCGCCTTCGTGCGCACCACCATCAAGAACGTCCTGTCCGGCAAGATCGTCGACAAGACCTTCAACGCGGGTATGAAGATGGAGTTCGAGACCGTCGACAACCGCAACCTGCAGTACTCCTACGAGGACGGCGAGAACTTCGTCTTCATGGACATGACCACCTACGATCAGATCTACATCCCGAAGTCGCTGGTCGGCGATCAGGCCAAGTACCTGCTCGAGGGCACCGACTGCGTGGTCTCCTTCCACGACGGCACCCCGCTGTCCGTCGAACTGCCGGCTTCCGTGATCCTGACCATCACCCACACCGAGCCGGGCCTGCAGGGCAACCGCTCCAACGCCGGCACCAAGCCGGCCACCGTCGAGACCGGCGCCGAGATCCAGGTTCCGCTGTTCATCAACGAGGGCGAGAAGGTCAAGGTCGACACCCGCGACGGCTCCTACCTCGGCCGCGAAAACAACTGATCCGCGGGTACTGGATCCGCTGGGACCAAAGGAATAGAGAGCTTCATGGCACGTTCCACCGCCCGCAAGAGGGCTCTGAACACGTTGTACGAAGCGGACGAGAAGGGACAGGATATCCTGTCCCTTCTTGCTGAGCGCATCGCCGAGCCGGGCGCGCAGACCCCGCTTCCCGATTACGCCATCGACATCGTGCGCGGCGTCGCCGAGCACCGTCGTGACATCGACCGCACGCTGAACGACCATTCCACTGGCTGGAAGGTCTGGCGCATGCCGGTCGTCGACCGCAACATTCTGCGCATCGCCGTGTGGGAGATCCTGTTCAACGACGAAGTGCCGAACAAGGTCGCCATCGACGAGGCCCTCGGCCTCGCGAAGACCCTGTGCGACGACGACTCCCCGGCGTTCATCCACGGCCTGCTGAGCGCCGTGTGCAACGACATCGAGCGTCCCGTCGACGACGGTCCGTCGCGGTCCGGGACCGTCGACGCCGAACACACCGATGACCACGCCGACGATCAGCCGTCCGAGCCGGGCGCGCAGAACGCCGACGAGAGCGCCGAAACGACCGGCGAGTCCGAATAAACAGCACATTTCCAGCGGTTTCGTTCGGGTTCGCCAGTCCCCGCCGGCCGCTATCGTGAGTGACGAATATCCCGAGTAATTAAGGGGGTTTTGGTGAACCAGATTGATTCCGAAGCCGTGAGTTTTTCCCCTGATGAAGCCGTTCTTGTTCTTGAGGACGGGCAAGTGTATGTGGGAGACCCCTACGGCGCCATCGGCAAGACCAGCGGCGAAATCGTGTTCGCAACCGGCATGACCGGCTACCAGGAGACGCTGACTGATCCGAGCTACGATCGGCAGATCGTGGTGCAGACGTTCCCGCACATCGGGGACACCGGAATCAATCAGGAAGACCCCGAGTCCTCTCGCATCTGGGTTGCCGGCTACATCGTGCGCGATCCCAGCCCGACCGTGAGCAACTGGCGCGCCACCGGCTCTCTCGACGACGACCTCAAGCGCGAGGGCATCGTCGGCCTGTGCCATATCGACACGCGCAAGCTGGTGCGTCACCTGCGCACGGCCGGCGTGATGCGCGCGGCCATCTTCTCCGGCGACGCGCTGATCGACGAGGGCACCGGCACGCTGCGCTCCGTCGCGTCCATGCTGGCCGAAGTCAAGGCCACGCCGCAGATGAAGGGCCTGAGCCTCTACGACGAGGTCAGCACCAAGGAAACCTACACCATCGAGCCGTGCGGCGAATTCGAGGGCAAGGAGCCGCTGTTCACCGTCGCGGCCGTGGACCTTGGCATCAAGGCCATGACGCCGCACCGCATGGCCGAGCGCGGCTGCCGCGTGCACGTCGTGCCGTCCACCGTCACGTTCGAGGAGATCGAAAACCTCAACCCGGACGGCGTGTTCTTCTCCAACGGTCCGGGCGACCCGGAGCAGGCCGGCCCCGAAGTCGAGCTGCTGCGCAAGGTGCTCGACGCCGGCTACCCGTTCTTCGGCATCTGCTTCGGCAACCAGCTGCTCGGCCGCGCGCTCGGCTTCGGCACCTACAAGCTCAAGTTCGGCCACCGCGGCATCAACCAGCCGGTCAAGGACGTGACCACCGGCAAGGTCGAGGTCACCGCGCACAACCACGGCTTCGCCGTGGACGCGCCGATCGGCGAGACCGTGGACGCCCCGTACGAGAACGGCAGGTACGGCAAGGTGTTCGTCTCGCACATCGACCTCAACGACGACGTGGTCGAGGGACTGCAGTGCGTGGACATCCCCGCGTTCTCCGTCCAGTACCACCCGGAGGCGGCGGCCGGCCCGCATGACGCCGCATATCTGTTCGACCGTTTCGTCGACCTGATGAAGACGACGAAGACTGCCAAGGAGGAGAAGCGCAATGCCTAAGCGTACGGACATCAAGTCGGTCATGGTCATCGGCTCCGGCCCGATCGTGATCGGACAGGCCGCCGAGTTCGACTACTCCGGCACCCAGGCATGCCGCGTGCTGCGCGAGGAGGGCATTCGCGTCATTCTGGTCAACTCCAACCCGGCCACCATCATGACCGACCCGGAGATGGCGGACGCCACCTACATCGAGCCGATCGCGACCCCGATCCTCGAGCAGATCATCGCCAAGGAGCGCCCCGACGCGCTGCTGCCGACCCTCGGCGGCCAGACGGCCCTGAACGCCGCTATGGCGCTCGGCGAGGCCGGCGTGCTCAAGAAGTACAACGTCGAGCTGATCGGCGCCTCGCTCGAGGCCATCGACCGCGGCGAGGACCGCGAACTGTTCAAGAAGGTCGTCGAGGAGGCCGGCGCCGAGTCGGCCCGCTCTCGCATCGCGCATACGCTCGTCGAATGCGACCGCATCGCCGACGAGCTCGGCTACCCGCTGGTCGTCCGCCCGAGCTTCACCATGGGCGGCCTCGGCTCCGGCATCGCGCACGACGAGGAGGAGCTGCACCGCATCGCCGGCGCCGGCATCCACTACTCACCGACCGACGAGGTGCTCATCGAAGAGGGCATCGAGGGCTGGAAGGAATTCGAGCTCGAGCTCATGCGCGACCGCAACGACAACGTCGTGGTCGTCTGCCCGATCGAAAACGTCGACCCGGTCGGCGTGCACACCGGCGATTCGATCACCGTCGCCCCGTGCTTCACGCTCACCGACCGCGAATACCAGAAGCTGCGCGACATCGGCATCGCGATCATCCGCGGCGTGGGCGTCGACACCGGCGGCTGCAACATCCAGTTCGCCATCCACCCGGACACGGGCCGCATCATCGTCATCGAAATGAACCCGCGCGTCTCCCGCTCGTCCGCCCTCGCGTCCAAGGCCACCGGCTTCCCGATCGCCAAGATCGCGACCAAGCTGGCCCTCGGCTATACGCTCGACGAGATCCGCAACGACATCACGCAGTCCACGCCGGCCTCCTTCGAGCCGACCATCGACTACGTCGTGACCAAGGTGCCGCGCTTCGCGTTCGAAAAGTTCCCGGGCGCCGACCCGACCCTGACCACCTCGATGAAGTCCGTCGGCGAGGCCATGGCCCTCGGCGGCAACTTCCAGGAGTCGCTCGGCAAGGCCATGCGCTCGATCGACAAGCGCCACATGGGCTTCAACTGGGACGGCGAGAAGCCGTCTGCCGACGAGGTCGCCGAACTGCTCGAGGCCATCAAGGTCCCGACCGAACACCGCTATCTGCAGATCCAGCGCGCCCTGTGGGGCGGCGCGACCGAGCGGCAGATCTTCGACGCGACCAAGATCGACCCGTGGTTCATCCGACAGTTCGCGCTCATCAACGACACCGCGCTCGAGATCGCGGCCGCCGAAACGCTCACCAAGAAGCTGCTCAAGAAGGCGAAGCAGGCCGGCCTGTCCGATCTGCAGATCGCGCATCTGCGCCGCCTCGGCGACGAGGGCGAGAACACGATCCGCGAGCTGCGCTGGACGTACGGCCTCAAGCCGGTCTACAAGACCGTCGACACCTGCGCCGCTGAGTTCGACGCGGTCACGCCGTACTACTACAGCTGCTACGCCGACGAGTCCGAACTGCGCCCGCGCGAACGCGAGGCCGTGATCATCCTCGGCTCCGGCCCGAACCGCATCGGCCAGGGCATCGAGTTCGACTACACCTGCGTGCACGCGGTGCAGGAGCTCGGCAAGGACTACGACACGATCATGGTCAACTGCAATCCGGAGACCGTGTCGACCGACTACGACATGTCCGACCGCCTGTACTTTGAGCCGCTCACCTTCGAGGACGTGCTCGAGATCTACGAGGCCGAGAAGAAGATGGGCCCGGTCAAGGGCGTGATCGTGCAGCTCGGCGGCCAGACGCCGCTTTCGCTCGCCGCGCGACTCAAGGCCGCGGGCGTGCCGATCCTCGGCACCACACCGGAATCCATCGATCTGGCCGAAAACCGCGAGCTGTTCGGCGAGGTGCTCAAGAAGGCGCACATGAACGCGCCGCGCTACGGCACCGCCCTCAGCCTCGACGAAGCCCGCGAGGCCGCGCATAACATCGGATATCCGGTGCTCGTGCGCCCGAGCTACGTGCTCGGCGGCCGCGGTATGGAGATCGTGTACGACGACGCGCAGCTCGTCAAGTACGTCAACCGCGCGCTCGACGAGGCGAAGGCCGACACCGTGGTGTCCGGCCGTCTGCCCTCCCCGCTGCTCATCGACAAGTTCCTGCAGGACGCCATCGAAATCGACGTCGACGCCCTGTTCGACGGCGAGGAGCTGTACATCGGCGGCATCATGGAGCACGTCGAGGAGGCCGGCGTCCACTCCGGCGACGCGGCCTGCACGCTGCCCCCGTCCACGCTGTCCGACGACCAGATCCGCCGTCTGCGCGAGGGCACGTACGCCATCGCCAAGGGCTGCGGCGTCAAGGGCCTGATCAACGTGCAGTACGCGTTCATGGCGAACACCCTGTACGTCATCGAAGCCAACCCGCGCGCCTCCCGCACCGTGCCGTTCGCCTCCAAGGCCACCGGCGTGGCGCTGGCGAAGGCCGCCGCGCGCATCATGGCAGGCGAAACCGTCGCCGACCAGCGCGCAAACGGCCTGCTGCTGCCCAAGGGCGATGGCGGCGTCATCCACCGCGGCCAGCAGGTGGCGGTCAAGGAATCCGTGCTCCCGTTCAAGCGCTTCCGCACGCCGGTCGGCAAGACCGTCGACGTGCTGCTCGGACCCGAGATGCGTTCGACCGGCGAGGTCATGGGCTTCGACCGCGACTTCCCGCACGCGTTCGCCAAGAGCCAGCTTGCCGCCTACGAAGGCGGTCTGCCGACCGGCGGCAACGTGTTCATCTCGGTGAACGATTCCGACAAGCGCCAGCTGCCGATGTTCGCCGTGCGACTCGTCGAACTCGGGTTCAAGCTGTGGGCCACCGAAGGCACCGCCTCCGTGCTGCGCCGCTATGGCATCGAATCGAAGATCGTCGACAAGATCAGCACGCGCATGGACTCCGATCCTGACGCGCCGGTCGTTGTCAAGCATGCGGAAGGCAGCATCGGCAAGAACGTCGTCGAGCTGATCGAAGACGGCAACATCGACATGATCCTGAACACGCCGAACTCCCGCGGTTCGCGTTCCGACGGATACTCGATCCGCGCCGCGGCCATCGCCGCCGACATTCCGCAGTTCACGACGATGACCGAATTCTCCGCTGTGCTCATGGCCATTGAAGCCGTCAAGAAGAACGACTACCAGATCATGAGCATTCAGGAACATTCGCAGCAGTTGTTCGAAATGGAAAGCCGGGATAACTCATGATCAACAGCCTCAGCAGTGAAGAGCAGCAGGCTCAGCGCTCCGATTTCGGTCTGCGCCTGAGCAATTCGATGGCCAAGTACGGCCCGTTGTGCGTAGGAATCGACCCGCATCGCAAGCTCCTCACTGACTGGGGCTACAACGTCGATGCGGAGGGCGCGGAGCTGTATGCCATGCGCATGCTGCAGGCCGCGTCCGGCCGCGCCGCCGCCGTCAAATTCCAGTCCTCGATGTTCGAACGCTACGGCTCGAAGGGCTTCGCGGCGCTCGAGCGCGTGCTGTACGCGGCGCGCCAGATGGGCATCATCACCATCGTCGACTGCCTGCACGGCGGCCTGTCTACCACGATCTCCGCGATTTCCGACGCGTATTTCAAGCCGGGCGCCCCGCTGCTCGCCGACGCGATCACGCTGCTGCCGTACTACGGCGCACGTTCGCTCGGCGGCGTGATCAACGACGCGCTCAACAACGGCCGCGGCGTGTTCGTCGCCTCCCTCACCTCGAACGAGGAAGGCGCGAGCCTGCAGACCGCCATCCGCCAAAGCGGCGACTACAAGGGCAAGACCGTGGCGTACGGCGTGGCCAGCACCGTGCAGAAATTCAACGAAGGCATCAACGGCATGGGTTCGGTCGGCCTGATCATTGGCGCGACCATCGGCCAGTGGATCAGCGACAGCGGCATCGACCCCGCGCAGTTCACCGGTCCGATCCTGTCTCCCGGCTACGGCTGGCAGGGCGCCGAAGCCAAGGACCTGCGCACCGTGTTCAAGGGCACGCGCGGCAACGTGCTCGTCACCGTGTCGCGTTTCATCGCCTCGCACGGTCCCGACATCGCCGCGCTGTCGCAGGCGACGGAAGCGATCTCGCTCGACGTGCGCCAGGCGCTGCTCGAGGCGACCAAGGCCGCGGACAAGCATCCGGCCGATCCGAACGCGCCGATCGTCGTGGACATGGGATCCGCCTCCCGCGTGTCCGGTGATGCCGGCACAGCCGTCGCGAGTGCCGACGTGCCGGCCGCCGCGGCCGATCAGCCCGTTGCGGCCGACCACGATGCGACGCCCGCCGCAACCGCGCACGAAGGGACCGATACGGCGGCAGCCGCGGATCGCACCGACGCCGAGACCGCGAAGGCCGCATCCGGCAAGTCCGATGCGTCCGATGTCGACGCCGCGAAGACGAACGCGCCTTCCGTCGTGTCCGACGAAAGCACGCAGGACGTGCGCGAACAGCAGATGAAGCGGGCCATGCACGGCGGCCGTCTGTTGGTGCTCACCGGTCCGGCCGGCGTCGGTAAGGGCACCGTGGAGAACGCGCTGCGCAAGAAGCATCCCGAAGTGTGGGTGTCCGTTTCCGCCACCACGCGCGACCCTCGCCCCGGCGAAATCGACGGCATCAACTACTGGTTCATGAGCGAGGACGAATTCATCGCCAAGGAAGCGGCGGGGGAGTTCCTCGAAACCGCCGTCGTGCACGGCATGGCCCACTACGGCACCCCGCTCAAGCCTGTCGAGGAGCATCTCGCCGCAGGCACGCCCACGATCCTCGAAATCGACCTGCAGGGTGCCCGTCGAGTCAAGGAAACCGCCAAGGACCTCGGCCTTGAAGTCCTCTCCGTCTTCATCGCCCCGCCCAGCTTCGACGAACTCGTCCGCCGCCTCGTCGGCCGCGGCACCGAAACCGAAGCCCAGCGCAAGCGCCGCCTCGAAACCGCCAAGGTCGAACTCGCTGCCGAAAGCGAATTCGACGTGACCATCGTCAACGACAACGTCGACAAGGCGGCGGAGGAGTTGTGGACCCTCATCGCCAAAGAATACGGCATCGCTGAATAACGGAGCGCCTTCCTTCGGTGCGCCTTGAAGTCGCACGCGTTATTCAACGATGCCGGCACCAGTGGATGATGGAATGAATACGGTTGATACGAACTGATAGAGAAAGCCCTCCCGAATCATTCATTCGGGAGGGCTTTCTCAATATCGTGCAAGACGCCGATCAGGCGAGACCGGAGAGCTTGTTGATCAGCTCAGGGTCACGCGTAGCACCCTTGTCGGCGGAACGCGCGAACGCGGCGTACGCCTTGAGCGCCTGCGACACCTTGCGGTCGCGGTGCGCCACGTAGCCGTCGCCGGCCTCGAGCTCGGCGCGGCGCTCGGCCAGCTGCTCGTCAGTCAGCTCCACGTTCACCGAACGGTTCTCGATGTCGATGTTGATGATGTCGCCGTTCTTGATGAGCGCGATCGGGCCCTTGTTCGCGGCCTCAGGCGCGATGTGGCCGATGGCCAGGCCCGAGGAGCCGCCGGAGTAACGGCCGTCGGTGAGCATGGCGACCTGCTTGCCGATGCCCTTGCCCTTGACGAAGGAGGTCGGGTACAGCATCTCCTGCATGCCCGGGCCGCCCTTCGGACCCTCGTAGCGGATCACCAGCGCCATGCCCGGCTTGAGCGTGTCGTTGAGGATGACCTCGATGGCCTGCTCCTGCGATTCGACGACCAGCGCCGGTCCGCGGAACTTCCAGATCTCCTCCGGCACGCCGGCGGTCTTGACGACGCAGCCGTCGGGCGCGAGGTTGCCGCGCAGCACGGCCAGACCGCCCTCGTGGATCTCCGGGTGGTTGATGTCGTGGATGGCGCCGTTCACGCGGTCGGTGTCGAGCGAGTCGAACAGCGTCTCGTGCGTCCACGGCTCCGGGGAGATGATGTGGCCCGGCGCCGCATGGTACATGGTCTTGGCCTCTTCGGTGCAGGTCGGACGCATGATGTCCCAGTCGTCCAGCTTGGCCTCGAGCGACGGATAGTCGACCGAATGCACGTCGCGGTGCAGCTTGCCGGCGCGGTCGAGCTCGCCGAGAATGCCGGTGATGCCGCCGGCGCGGTGCACGTCGGAGATCTCCCACTTGCCGGACGGGGAAGCCTTGCAGATGCACGGCACGGTGTGCGAGATGCGCTCGATGTCGTCCAGCGTGAAGTCCACGTCCGCGGACTGGGCCATCGCGAGGATGTGCAGCACGGTGTTCGTGGAGCCGCCCATGGCGACGTCCATCGTCATCGCGTTCTCGAACGCGTGCTTGGTCGCGATCGAACGCGGCAGCACGGAATCGTCGTCCTCCTTGTAGTAGCGGTTCGCGATGTGCACGATTTCGCGCGCGGCCTTGCGGAACAGCTCCTTGCGGAAGCCGTGCGAGGCCAGGATCGTGCCGTTGCCCGGCAGGGCGAGGCCGATAGCTTCGGTGAGGCAGTTCATCGAGTTCGCGGTGAACATGCCGGCGCACGAACCGCAGGTCGGGCACACGGTCTTCTCGTAGTTGAGCAGGTCCTCTTCCGAGATGTTGTCGTCGGCGGACGCGTACATGACGGAGATCAGATCGGTGTTCTTCTTGACGGTGCCGTCGGCGAGCACCGTGGTGCCGGCCTCCATCGGGCCGCCGGAGACGAAGATCGTCGGGATGTTGAGGCGCAGCGCGGCCATGAGCATGCCCGGCACGACCTTGTCGCAGTTCGGGATGCAGATCAGCGCGTCGGCGCAGTGCGCGTTCACCTGGTATTCGACCGTGTCGGCGATGATGTCGCGCGAGGGGAGCGAGTACAGCATGCCGGTGTGGCCCATGGCGATGCCGTCGTCCACTGCCATCGTGTTGAACTCGCGCGGGATGCCGCCGGCTTCCTTGATCGCCTCGGAGACGATGCGGCCGACCTTGTTGAGGTGTACGTGGCCGGGGAGGAACTCGTCAAACGAGTTGGCGATGGCGATAATCGGCTTGCCGAAATCCTTGCCGTCGACACCGGCGGCACGGTAGAGGGCTCGGGCGCCCGCGAATACGCGCCCATTCATCAGTTTCGCGGATCTCATTTCTGCCATGCCTCTATTCAAGCCCTTAATCGAGACACGGGTGTTGTCAATACTCGGATAGTGGAATTCACATATTGTTTACGCGTTGCCGTTGTTCGGCGGCCTGCGTTCCGGCATATGCGGTGAGCCGTGATGGGTATGCTGGTGTGTCGCGGCCGTTCACGATCGGACACCAGTGAAACATATCGTGAAACTCGTCGTGGAACATGCTGTGAAACTATGACGGAAGGAGTCGGGATCATCGTATGAAACGCATCGTCGCAGGCATCCTCGCTCATGTGGACGCGGGCAAGACCACGCTGTCCGAAGCGCTGCTGTACGACACCGGCACGATTCGCAAGCTCGGCCGCGTCGACCACGGCGACGCGTTTCTCGACACCGACGCGATGGAACGCGCGCGCGGCATCACGATCTTCGCCGAACCGGCCGTCATCGAAACCGGCGATCTCGAACTCACCCTGCTCGACACGCCCGGCCACGTCGACTTCGCGGCCGAAACGGAACGCACGCTGAACGTGCTCGACTATGCGATCCTGGTCGTCTCCGGCGCGGACGGCGTGCAGGGGCACACGGCGACGCTGTGGCGGCTGCTCGCGCGCTACCGTGTGCCGACGTTCGTCTTCGTCAACAAGATGGACGCGCCGGGCGCGGACCGTGTCGCCCTGCTCGCGCAGCTGCGGCGCAGGTTCGGCGACGGCTGCGTCGACTTTCAGGGCGACGTCGCACCGGAGGAATCCGAGGACGTCGCGATGCAGGACGAGGCCGCGACCGACGCGTTCCTTGCGAACGGTCGCGTATCCGACGACGACGTGCGCAGGATGATCGCCGAGCGCAAGCTGTTCCCGTGCTTCTGGGGATCCGCGCTGCGCATGGACGGCATCGCCGAGTTCCTGTCCGGATTCGAACGGTACGTGCGCGAGCCGCGGTACGGCGACGCGTTCGGCGCGCGCATCTACAAAATCTCGCACGACGCGCAGGGCAACCGGCTGACATGGCTGAAGGTTACCGGCGGCGAGCTGCGCGCGAAGATGACGCTCACCAATGCTCGCGATGCTGCGGCGGAAGCCGGCGACCCGGCGGGCCCCACGGACGCCGCGGACGATCCGTGGAGCGAAAAGGCCGATCAGGTGCGCGTCTACTCCGGCGCGAAGTTCACGACCGTCGAACGCGTGCCGGCCGGCGCGGTGTGCGCCGTCACCGGACTGACGCACACGTTCCCTGGCGAAGGGCTCGGCTTCGAGCCGGACGCGGGCAGTCCGAGCCTGCAGCCGGTGCTCACGTACACGCTCGAGACGCGCGGCAACGACGTGCACAAGTGCCTGGTCGCGCTGCGCGAGCTCGACGATGAGGATCCGCTGCTGCGCGTCGTGTGGGTGCCGCGCCTGCAGGAGATCCATGTGCAGCTCATGGGCGCGGTGCAGCTGGAAATCGTCGAGCAGATCATGTACGACCGGTTCGGGCTCGACATCGGCTTCGGGCCGGGCGGCATCCTGTACCGCGAAACCATCACGCATCCGGTCGAGGGCGTGGGCCATTTCGAGCCGCTGCGCCACTACGCCGAGGCGCACATCCTGCTCGAACCGGCCGAGCCGGGCAGCGGCCTGAGCTTTGCCAGCGCGGTGAGCGAAAACGTGCTCGCGCGCAACTGGCAGCGGCTCATCCTCACGCATCTGCGCGAAAAGGAGCATCTGGGCGTGCTCACCGGCTCGCCGATCACCGACATGCGGCTCACGCTCGTGGCCGGACGCGCGCACGAAAAGCATACCGAGGGCGGCGATTTCCGCCAGGCCACGTATCGCGCCGTGCGCGAGGGCCTGATGATGGCGCGCGCGGAAGGCGACGTGTCCGGATACGGCCGGGGCGCGGTTGACGACGGTGCGGACGATGCCGCTGCGCGCGATCGCAAGGCGGGCGCGGCGGATCAGTCCGGAACGACGACCGGTGACGGGGCGAACGCGGCGAACGCGCGCGATCGCAAGACGGGCGCGAAGATCGGAATGGCCGATCAGCCCGGTTCGGCGGGCGACGGCGACGTGTCCGCGATGCCGGTCGACCCCGGCTGGTGCCGCCTGCTCGAACCGTGGTACCGGTTCCGCCTGGAAATCCCGCAGGACATGATCGGCCGCGCCATGTCCGACGTGCAGCGCATGGCTGGCACGTTCGACCCGGTCACGACCGACGGCGACTACGCGGTGCTCGAAGGCGACTGCCCGGTGTCCGAAATGCGCGACTATGCGATGGACGTGAACGCGTACACGCACGGGCTCGGCCGGCTCTCCTGCACGTTCGGCGGCTACCGGCCCTGCCACGACGCCGACGAGGTGATCGCGCGGGCCGACTACGACCCCGAATCCGACCTGGAGAACACGCCGGACTCGGTGTTCTGCGCGCACGGGGCCGGCTATCCGGTCAAGTGGTACAAGGTGCCGGACTTCAAGCATCTCGACTATGCGACCGACTGGAACGACGATCGGGGAGGGGACTGACCAATGGCGAATGACGAGACCGACGAATGCTGCGAGAACGGCGACGAACGCCGATATACGATCCGCGACATGGCGAAGCGCTTCCATATGGAGCCCTCCGCACTGCGCTACTACGAGGAGGTTGGCCTGCTGCCCGGCGTGGAGCGTACGGCCAGCGGCCAGCGCGTCTACCGCCAATGGCATGTGTGGCGGCTCGGATCGATCTGCTGCTTCAAGGACGCCGGCATGACGATCGACGAAATCAAGCGCTTCTTCATGTACGAGGCGAACGAGGACGAGCACATCGACGACATGGTCGAACTGCTCGCCGAACGCCGCGTCGCCATCGAAGAGCAGCGCCGCGCGCTCGAAGCCGCCTACCATCATGTGCTGCGCAAGCTCCACTTCTACGGCGACATCCGCGACAGCCTGCGCGACGGCACGCCCCGCCCCGACTGGAAGGACTACGGCGACAAGATCTTCACCGACTGATTCCGCGACGGGATTCGGCGGGATAAGCAATGCGGCTGCGTACCTGCACAGGCGGTTCGCAGCCGCTTCGACGGGTTGAAGGTGATTGTGGGCTTCCATTTCGCTTACGTGTAGCGGTTTCTTGCTTCGTGCGAGATCCATCCCGCTTACGTGTAGCGGTTCGTCTGCGTTACGGGCAGTAGTTGCGTCGGAATGCTGCCCGTCATACTATGCGTTGCCGCGATTGGCCGCTACACGTAAGCGAGATAGAGAATGGTGAAGGGGAGAAACCGCTACACGTAGTGAGTATTGCCGGCGTTTTGGTGGCCGCAATCCATGGCGATGGGTTGCGGCCACGGTCTGTCGCATTCGATAAGCGATCAGGCTCAGGATTCGATCAGATCGTCGCTGGAGGAGCCGTAATAGCTGCTCGAATCATTGGAGCCGCCGCCGTTTGAGGATCCGGACTGGCCATCGGACGACTGGCCACCGGCTGACTGTCCGTCGGACGAGCCGGACTGGCCGTTCGCGCTGCCGGGGATGCCGCCTCCCATGCCGTTGCCGGACTGGCCATTGCCCGACTGGCCGTTGCCGGACTGGCCGCCCATGCCACCGCCGGGCATCTGCATGTTCATCTGCTGGCTGGAGGAGCCGCCGCGGTCGCCGACGAGCTCGGTCACCGCGAACGCGCCGATGCCTCCGCCGATCAGACCGCATACCAGCGAGACGGCCGCGACGAGGCCCCACGCCTTCGCCAGCGCCTTCTTGCCCTGCGGAGCGCCGTTCGCCGCCGCAACCCCGGGCACGCCCGGGACTCCCGGAACGCCTGTTCCCGTCGCGTTCTGCGCGGTCCACACCGGAGGCTGCTGCCAAGCGCCCTGCGCGTTCTGACCGTACTGTCCGTACTGTCCGTACTGCGGCGGGTACTGGCCGTACGGCTGCTGCGGATAGCCCTGCGCGGCCGCGTACTGCTGTCCCTCGCCCTGCGCGGCGTGCTGCGCGTCGGCGCCGCCGGCGGATGCTGCGGCGGATGCAGTGTCGTTGGTCTCGTTCGCGGCGCCGGCGGACGCAAACCCGGACGTGGTCGGCGCCGCATTGTGATACGTGCGGTACGTCGGCTGCGCGTCGTCCGCAGCGTCGGCGTGGCTGGTCGCCAGCGGCACGGTGCGGTCGGCGTCTGCCATGGTCGGATCGGTGCCGTTGCTGGAATTCGGATTGAAGGTGCTGTTGCTCATGATGGATTCCTTTCGGGGAGGAAGGTTGATTTGCCGTTCGTGATATCGGATAGGTGAACAGAAGAGGGAAGGGGCGGCTTGGTTCGGATTCGGGACTTCCCGGACCAGGCCGCACGTGGCGTGAGAGCTGGCCGTCAGCTCATCGACCAGCTGGTGCTGGTGCCGAACTGGCTGTCGAAGTCGGAGCGGTCAATCGTCTCGGTCGCAAGCTCCGTATCGGAGCCGGCGTCCACGGTCGTGGAGTACGAGCCGGTCACGGTCACGGTGATGCCGCTGTCGCCGGACACCACGGTCTTGCCGTTCGCGACGATCGTCACCGTCTTGCCGTCCTCGTCAACGACCTTGCCGCCGGACGCGACGTTCAGCGCGGAAATCGTCGTGTCCTTGGTGACCACCCACGTTGACGTGCCGTCGACGTTCACTGTGATCGGCGCGTCACTGGTCGAGCCGTTCGCGGCCGACGAGTTCTCGGTGATCGAGGCCGAGCCGGTCCATGTCGAGCCTTCCAGCAGGTACAGGTCGACCGACGAGATCGTGTCCGCCGTCACGTCGCCCTCGAGCGTCTGGTCGCGTCCGGTGAACGTGACCGTCGCGCCGTTCGATCCGGCCGAACCCCAGTTGTTGGAGTCGTTGCCGGACGCGTTGATGAGCGTCGCCCTGCTCGTGTCGAAGTCAAGCGTCGTGTTGTTCAGCACCACGTCGGCGGTCGTGTTCGTGAAGTAGAACATCGAGCCGGATTCGATCGCGGACTTGAGCGTGGAGTCCTTCGCCTGGAACGTCGCGTGCTCGCCGGTGGAGCTTTCCGCGTCGCCCGACGTGGACTGGTAGATGATCACGCCGTTGGCGATCGGGTCGGACCCGGTCTTGCCGGTGTTCGTGCTTTCCAGCGTGGAGTTGCTGATGAGGATCGTGTTGTAACCCTCCATGCCGGCGATCTGGCTGCCGGACGCGGTGCCGGTCACGTTGTCGACCTGCACGTCGCCGGTCGAGTACAGCAGCGGAGAGCCGGAGCCGGCCGTGCTCAGCTCGGAATCGGTGACGGACACGCTGCCGCCGCCGCGGTCGGTCGCCGCGGTCGCGCTGTGATCGTCCTTGGTGCTGGCGGTGACCTTGCCGGCCAGGATCGTGCCGGAGTAGGTCGCGTCGAGCGCTCGCGAATTGTCGGACGTGGTGCTGATCGTCGTGTCGTAGACGAGCGCGGTGCCCGAGTCGGTGGCGAACACGCCGTTCGAGCCGGAGCTGGACGCGGTGAGCTTGCTGCCGGAGATGACGGTTTTCGAACCCTCGCCGACGGTCAGCGAGATCGAGTTGGTGCCGTAGAAGTTGTTGTTGTCGGCGTTGTCGGAGTCGCCGGACTTGGTGAGCGTGGCGTCGGTGATGGTGAGCGTGCCGCCGTTCTGGGCGAGCGCCGCGTTCTGGTCGGATTTGGTGGCCTCGGTGTCGTCGGAGGAGGCGACGTCCTTGCCGTCCGCGGTGAGAGAGGCGGTGTAGGAGCCGGTGTAGTCGTAGCTCATGGTGTTCGCGCCTCCCATGCCGCCGGGCGGGGTGCCCATGCCGGTTTGGGACTGGCTGGAGGAGGAGTTGTGGTTGACGATCGCCGCGGCGCCGGCTCCCGCCACGAGTCCGGAGCCGAGTGCGACGGCCGCGGCGAGGGCGACGAGCTTGCGGGTGACGATCACCGGAGCGACTGTGGCAGTGCGCCTGTTCCTGTTCATGGTGTCATCCTTTCGCTTGTTTGGATGACTCTTATTGAACGACCGTTTCCGAAAGGCGTCCTGCAATGTCGCGAAACGTCGCCTCCAAGCCATGGAACAAATCGCTGGAGGTTTTCTGAACGCTTGCTGGATGTGCAGGACCCGTGCGCGCATGAAGGTCCCTTTGCCTTGTGCGGCGTCGATTAGCGCCGCCTAAGAGGCGCCTCCGTACGGTGGAAGCCATGATCACTGATATTGTTCTTGCCGCTCCCGTCACATCTTGCCCCGTCGACACGGGCGGATTCATCGGCGCGATCACCAACTGGCTCGTCGGCCTCATGACCGTCATGGGCGGTCTCGGCACCGGTGTGGCCGTGTTCCTCGAAAACCTGTTTCCGCCCATCCCCAGCGAGGTCATCCTCCCGCTCGCCGGGTTCACCGCCGCGCAGGGCCATATGACGTTCGTCGAGGCGATCGGCGGCGCGACCGCCGGTTCCGTGATCGGCGCGTGGGCGTTGTACGGCATTGCGTACGCGATCGGCGCCGAACGCATGCGCCGCCTGTTCGACTTGCTGCCGCTCACCGACGCTTCGGACATCGACAAGGCGAACGACTGGTTCGCGCGTTACGGCTCCGCGTCGGTGCTGATCGGCCGTGTGATTCCGATCGTGCGCAGCCTGATCTCGATTCCCGCCGGCATTGCGAAGACGAACCTGCTGCGGTTCACCCTGCTCACCGCGCTCGGATCGCTCGTGTGGAACACGATTCTCGTGATGGCCGGATATTTGCTTGGCGCGCAGTGGTGCGGCATCCTCGGCTTCCTCGACCGGTTCCAGGTCGCGGTCGCCGCGGTGATCGTCGTGCTGGTCGTCTGGTACGCGGTGATGAAGATCCGTTCGCGCATGGCCGCGGCCCGCGCGTAGCCCGTCGGCGTCGCTCGGCGTGTCGCGCGCTTTACTTCGAGCGCTCGAAGTTCTTAGCGTTGATGCCATCGCCGGAACCGTTGCGGAACGTGCCGCCGCGGTTTCGGCAAAACAGCAGGATCCCTGATGCAAGGAGCATGACATGAGCGAAACGATGAAGGCCGCGATTTTCATGGAACCGGGCCGCATGGCCGTCGAGGAAGTGCCGAAGGCGCGTCTTGAGACCGATACGGATGCCGTGGTGCGCATGGTGCGCACCTGCGTGTGCGGTTCCGACCTGTGGTATTTCCGGGGGCTCTCGCCGCACGAGCGTCACGCGCAGATCGGCCATGAGGGCATCGGCGTGGTCGAAGAGGTCGGTTCGGCCGTCACGTCCGTCAAGCCGGGCGATTTTGTGATTCTGCCGTTCCCGTACAGCTGCGGCGTGTGCCCGGTGTGCAAGGCCGGTTTCGAGTCCGTGTGCCCGCACGGCGGCTACTTCGGCTCGAATCAGGCCGAATACGTGCGCGTGCCGGAAACCGACGGCACGATCGTGAAGATTCCGGGCAAGCCGGAGGATTACGACGATGCGACGCTCGCCTCGCTGCTGACGATCTCCGACGTGATGTCGACCGGCTACCATGCGGCCGCGTCCGCGGAGGTCAAGTCGGGAGACACGGCGGTGGTGATGGGCGACGGCGCGGTCGGCCTGTGCGGCGTGCTGTCCGCGAAAATGCGCGGGGCGGCCCGCATCATCGCGATGAGCCGACACGAGGACCGCGCGGCCGTCGCCCGCGAGTTCGGCGCGACCGACATCGTGGCCGAACGCGATCAGGCCGCGATCGACAAGGTGCTGGCCATGACCGGCGGCTACGGCGCGGACGCCGTGCTCGAATGCGTCGGCTCCGAGCAGTCGTTCGACACGGCGATGGGCCTCGTGCGCGCCGGCGGCGTGATCGGCCGCGTGGGCCTGCCTCACTACGCCACGATCAGCGCCGAAGGCACGTTCGGCCGCAACATCGGCGTCAAGGGCGGCCCGGCCCCGGTGCGCCACTACGACCTGCACGCCGGCCTGCTCGACGCGGTGCTGAATCACGAGATCAACCCCGGACGCGTGTTCACCGGCGAATACGATCTCGACCACATTCAGGAAGCCTACGAGGACATGGACGCCCGCAAGGTCATCAAGTCCCTCATCCGCTTCTGATCGCGGTCCTCGCGCCGCCGTCCGAAAAACGGGAACGGGCGACGGGAAAGTCGTTGTCTATCGATTTTCCCGTCGCCCGTTTGCCGTTCGCGGCCGGCCGAACGCGGCGTCAGAGGCTCTTGAGCCCGTCGGCGAGACGGCCGATGGCCTCGCGCAGCCGCGCGCGCGGGCAGGCGACGTTGATGCGGATGAAGTCGCGGCCGTTGCCGCCGAACTGGGCGCCGGGGGAGAAGAGCACCTTGTGCTCGCGCTTCAGCCAGTCGCACAGGCCGTTCGTATCGGCGAAACGCTTCCCCTCGCCCACGAACGCGGAGCAATCCAGCCACAGCAGGTACGTGGCCGGGCCGCTCGCCAGCGTGACGCGCCGGTCGGCCGGAACGGCGGCGTTGCAGTCGTCGATCATATGCGCGGTCTCGCGCTTGTTGCCGGCCAGATACGCGCGCAGTTCGTCCAGCCACGGGCCGCCCTGCCCGAACGCGGCGATCGTCGCGTCCATCGCGAACGCGTTCGGCTCGGCCACTTCGTCCGTGTTGAGGCCGCGCCACACCTTGTGCCGCAGCGTCGGATCGGGCACCATCACGGCCGCCGTGTGCAGGCCGGCGATGTTGAACGCCTTCGTCGGCGCCATGCACGTCGCCGAAATCGACGCGCACCGTTCGTTCACGGACGCGAACGGCACGTACGAGACGCCCGGGTCGGTCAGATCGCAGTGGATCTCGTCGCTGATCACCGTGACGTGATGCTCCCAGCACATCTCGCCGATGCGGGCGAGCGTGTCCCGGTCCCAGATCATGCCGGTCGGATTGTGCGGATTGCACAGGATCATCAGCGTGGTCTGCGGGTCGGCGAGCTTCGTCTCCAGATCGGCCCAGTCGATCGCGTAGCGGCCGGACCCGTGGTCGTAGGCAAGCGGCGACTCAAGCGCGTTGCGGCCGTTGTTGAGAATCGAATTGAAGAAGATGTTGTACACGGGCGTCTGAATGACCACGTTCTCAGCCGGCGTGGTCAGCTTGCGCACCATGCTCGAGATCGCCGGAATCACGCCCGTCGTGAAGATCAGCGATTCCGGGTCGATAGCCAGACCGTGCCGCGAACCCCACCAGTCGACGTACGCGCGGCTCCACTCGTCCGGCACGATCGAATAGCCGAACACGCCATGGTCGAGCCTGCGCCGCAGCGCCTCGCGGATCGCCGGCGCGGTCCGGAAATCCATGTCCGCGACCCACATCGGCAGCGCGTCGCCGGCCTCCTCCCACTTGAGCGAATACGTTCCCGACCGGTCCACCGGCGCATCGAAATCGAACATGCGACCACACCCCAAACACGTTGCAACAGAACAGGTTTCACGCAGAAGCATACCAATTCCGGGCGATGCGTTCACCGAACGCATGACGGTTTGATCGCGTCGGGCATGCGGCCGGCGAGCGCAGGCGGAACACTGTCGGAACGCGGGGCGAAGGAACGCGGACGAAGGAACGCGGCCGGAACGCGGTTCCTTCGCCGAGACGGCGGTTCCTAGAATGGTGGGCATGAACGAACGGACGGGGAACGGCGGCGACAAGCCGCAGGCGATCGAAGTGCGCGGGGCGCGCGTGCACAATCTGAAGAACGTCGACGCGGACGTGCCGCTGGGCCGGATGGTCGGCATCGCCGGCGTGTCCGGCTCGGGCAAAAGCTCGCTCGCGCTGGGAGTGCTGTATGCGGAAGGATCGCGGCGATACCTCGAGGCCCTGTCCACGTACACGCGCCGGCGGCTCACGCAGGCCGGGCGCGCGCAGGTCGACGACGTCCGGTACGTGCCGGCGGCGCTCGCCCTGCACCAGCGGCCGGCCGTGCCCGGCATCCGGTCCACGTTCGGCACGATGAGCGAGCTGCTCAACAGCCTGCGTCTCCTGTTCTCCCGCTGCGCCGGGCACGTGTGCCCGCACTGCGGCGCGCGCAACGAACCGACGATCAACGTCGCCGCCGACCTGCCCATCGTCTGCGCATCCTGCGGCGAACGGTTCCGCGCGCCCGGCGCCGAGGACCTCGCGTTCAATTCGGGCGGCGCATGCCCGACCTGTTCCGGCACCGGCATCGTGCGCGAGGTGAACCGCGCCGCGCTCGTGCCCGACGAAAGCAAGTCCATCGACGACGGGGCCGTGCTGCCGTGGGGTTCGCTCATGTGGGATCTCATGAAGCAGGTGTGCGGCGCGATGGGCGTGCGCACCGACGTGCCGTTCCGCGAGCTCACCCCCGAAGAGCGCGACATCGTGTTCAACGGGCCGGCCGTCAAAAAGCACATCCTGTACCGGCCGAAGAAGGGCGACGACTTCGCCGAACTCGACTTCACCTATTACAACGCCGTCTACACGGTCGAAAACGCGCTCGCCAAGGCCAAGGACGAGAAGGGGCTCAGGCGCGTGGCGCGGTTCCTCAAGGAATCATCGTGCCGCGACTGCGGCGGCACGCGTCTGAGCGCCCGCGCCAGGGCTCCGCAGGTGCGCGGCGTCGATCTTGCGCAGGCGACCGCCATGACCCTGGACGAGGCCGTGTCGTGGGTGCGCGGCGTGCCGGACGCGCTGCCGGCCGACATGCGGCGGATGGCCGCGAACATCGGTGAATCGTTCCTCGACACGGCAAAGCGGCTGCTCGAACTCGGCCTCGGCTACCTGTCGCTGGACCGCGCCGGCGCCACGCTGTCCACCGGCGAACGCCAGCGCGTGCAGCTTGCCCGAGCCGTGCGCAACCGCACCACGGGCGTGCTGTACGTGCTCGACGAGCCGTCCATCGGCCTGCATCCGTCGAACGTGGACGGCCTGCTCGGCGTGATGCGCGATCTGGTCGCGGACGGCAATTCGGTCGTGGTGGTCGACCATGACGTGCGCGTGCTCAAGGCGGCTGATCACCTCATCGAAATGGGTCCGGTGGCGGGCGCGGGCGGCGGCCGCGTGATCGCGCAGGGCACGGTCGGCGACGTCGAAGCGACGCCCGGCAGCCGCATCGCGCCGTTTCTCGTCGAAGACCGGCCGCAGCGCGTGCGTCCGACCGTAGACGAAGCTCATGTGTTCGACCTTGGCCGCATCCACTTGGAAACCGGCCGTCTGCACACGGTCAGGCCGTTGTCCGTCGACATTCCGCGCGGCCGGCTCGTGACGGTGACCGGCGTGTCCGGTTCCGGCAAGACCACGCTGGTGCTCGAAACGCTGATTCCCGCGCTCAAGGCCTGGGCGGCGGGGGAGACGATGCCCGCGCACGTGCATTCGCTGGAAGCCGACGGCATCCGCCGGGCGAATCTGATCGACGCGACGCCGATCGGCGCGAACGTGCGTTCCACCGTCGCCACGTACGCCGGCATCCACGATGAGCTGCGCCGCGCGTTCGCCCGCTGCGACGAAGCCAAGCAGGGCGGTTGGAAGGCAGGCGATTTCTCCTACAACACGGGCCGGTTGCGCTGCCCGACCTGCGACGGCACCGGATCGATCTCGCTTGACGTGCAGTTCCTGCCGGACGTCGACATCGAATGCCCGGACTGCCGCGGCTCGCGGTATTCGCCGGAAGCCGATCGCATCCGCCGCCGCGGCAAGGACGGGCGGGAGTTCACGTTGCCGCAGCTCATGGCGATGAGCGTCGACGAGGCGATGGGCGCGACCGGCGACCTGCGCAAAGTGCACGCCGGGCTCGCCACGCTGCATGATCTGGGACTCGGCTATCTCACGTTGGGCGAGCCGACGCCGTCCCTGTCCGGAGGCGAGGCGCAGCGGCTCAAACTGGCCGGCGACATGGGCAAGGCGCAGTCGGACGCCGTGTTCGTGTTCGACGAGCCGACCATCGGCCTGCATCCGCTCGACGTGCGCGTGCTGCTCGGCGTGTTCGACCGGCTGGTTGCCGCCGGCGCCACCGTGGTGGTGATCGAGCACGATCTCGACATGATCGCCAACGCCGACTGGATCATCGACATGGGGCCGGGCGGCGGCGAGGCGGGCGGCCGCGTGGTCGCCGTCGGCACGCCGGCTCGGATCGCGCGGTGCGCCGACAGCATCACCGGCCGATATCTGCGTTAGGCGTTCCGTGATGCATCCGGCCTGCCCGGGCTTATCCGGGCGGGTGGTAGAGTGGCGGCGTGGTTCAGATGCATGCGATCAAAAGGGCAAGTGCGGACGCGAAATACCGGCAGATGACGGGCAGTCCGATCCGTCCGCTCATCCTGCGGCTGTGCATTCCGGCCGTCGTCTCGAACCTGGTCACCACCGCATACAATCTCACGGACACGTTCTTCATCGGCCAGCTCGGCACCGCGCAGTCCGGCGCGATCGGCATCGCGTTCTCCATCATGACCATCCTGCAGGCCATCGGATTCTTCTTCGGCAACGGCGCGGGCAACTCCATGAGCCGCGAGCTCGGCAAGCAGAACAACGATCGCGCCGCGCGTCTGCTTGCCGTCGGCTTCACGGGCGCGGTCGTGTGCGGCCTGACCGTCGCCGCGATCGGCCTCGTCACGCTGCGCCCGCTCGTCGTCATGCTTGGCTCGACGCATACGATCGCGCCGTATGCCGTGCAGTATCTGACGCCGATCCTCGTCGCCGCGCCGTGCGTGTGCGGATCGTTCGCGCTCAACGGCCTGCTGCGCTACCAGGGCCAGTCCGCGTTCGGCATGATCGGCCTCGTCACCGGCGCGCTGCTCAACTTCCTGCTCGCCCCCCTGTTCATCTTCGTGCTGGATCTCGGCATCTTCGGCGCGGGACTGGCGACCGGCATCTGCCAGACCGTCAGCTTCGTCATCCTGACCACGATGAGCCGCAGGTTCGGCGTCATGAAGCTCTCCCTGCGCAACTGCAGGCCGGACGCGCTGCTCATGCGCGAGATCGTCGGCGGCGGCCTGCCCTCGCTCGTGCGCCAGGGCGCGGGCTCCATCGCCACGACCTGCGTGAACATCGCCGCCAATCCGTTCGGCGACGCGGCCATCGCCGGCATGGCGATCGTCATGCGCATCATGCTCGGCGCGAACTCGGTCATCATCGGCCTCGGCCAGGGCTTCCAGCCGGTGTGCGGCTACAACTACGGCGCCGGGCTGTACGGGCGCGTCAAGGAGGCGTTCTGGTTCGTGATCCGCCTGTCCACCGCCGTGCTCGTCGTGATCGGCACGCTCGTCTGGCTGTTCGCGCCGCAGCTGGTCGAGATCTTCCGCTCCGACCCGGCCGTGGTGGAGGTCGGCGTGGCTGCGCTCCACTTCGAATGCGTGACCGTAGTGGTCAACGGCGTGAACATGATGGGCAACATGATCACGCAGACGATGGGCAAGACCGGCATCGCCTCGTTCCTCGCCGTGTGCCGCATGGGCCTGTTCCTGGCGCCCGTCGTGCTGATCCTGCCGCAGTTCTTTGGCGTGCTCGGCGTGGAGATGGCCCAGTCCGTCTCCGACATCCTTTCGTTCGCCGTCACCGTGCCGGTGCTGCGGCGCATCCTGCGCGACGATCTGCGCGAAACGGGACGCTGACGTGCGTGCGTTGCGCGGTCGTCGCGATCGGCGAGCCGCTGATAGACGGCCATAAGCAACGCCTATAGTCGCGCGGCGTTGCGTGCGTGTCCGCGCCGGTAAGCTGTCCCGTAACAAGTTTGCGGGGAGGACTTCGATGACATTGGAACTGCTTGACTGGCATGATGGGGATCTGCTGGCGGCGCCCGTGTTCGACGCGCTGAAGGGGCTGGTCGAACGCGGCGTGCCGGAACGCAAAATTTTGGGAGTGACGATCAACTCCGACGAGGAGTCGGACACCGACCTGTGGTGTCCGAAATACGGAATCCCATTTGAACAAACCGGCAACGTGGTCGTCGTGCACACGCACAAGACCCGCAAGGCGCCGCCGCAGTTCGCCGCCGCGTTCGTCACCGCGGACACGCGCGCCGACCTCAACGGCGTCGTCAAGCGCACGCTGGAAGTCAGCAAGGTCAGCTTCGCGCCCATCGCCGACGCGGTGGAGGCGACCGGCATGGAATCCGGCGGAATGTCGCCGATCGGGCTGCCCGAAAGCTGGCCGCTGCTCGTCGACCAGCACATCCTGTCGATCCCGAAGCTGTATCTCGGCAGCGGCATCCGCCCGTCGAAGCTCGTGGTCGAAGGGTCGATCTTCGACGACATCCCCGGCGTCACGTTCGTGGCCGGGCTCGGCCACCCGCGCGTCTGACCTGCCGGAACCGGCGGCATGAGGCCGTTTGCTGCCGCATGTCGCAAACGACCCCATGTGAACGTTCACTTGTCCGCGGGGTGAACGACGGGGGTTGAGTCGGTAACATGCTGTCGATATACTGCCCGCTATGTCCGATAAGAAAGAAGAAGTGCGGCCCACCATGCCGCTTGTCCCGGGAGATGAACCCGGCCGTCCGCTCGTCGAGCTGACCCACGTCGAAAAGCATTTCGGCGACCTGCACGTCCTCAAAGACATCAACCTGACCGTCAACAAGGGCGAGGTGCTCGTCGTTGTCGGCCCGTCCGGCTCCGGCAAGTCCACGATGTGCCGCACCATCAACCGCCTCGAAACCATCGACTCCGGCGACATCCGCATCGACGGCAAGCCCCTGCCCCAGGAGGGCAAGGAGCTCGCCAGCCTGCGCGCCGAGGTCGGCATGGTGTTCCAGTCGTTCAACCTGTTCGCCAACAAGACCATTCTCGACAACGTCACGCTCGCGCCCGTCAAGGTCCGCCACATGGACAAGAAGGAGGCCGAGCGCCTCGCCATGGACCTGCTCGACCGCGTCGGCGTCGCCACGCAGGCGAACAAGATGCCGTCCCAGCTTTCCGGCGGCCAGCAGCAGCGCGTCGCCATCGCCCGCGCGCTCGCCATGAAGCCGAAGGTCATGCTCTTCGACGAGCCGACCTCCGCGCTCGACCCGGAAATGGTCAACGAAGTGCTCGACGTCATGGTCGAACTCGCCCACGAGGGCATGACCATGATCTGCGTGACGCACGAGATGGGCTTCGCGCGCAAGGCCGCGGACCGCATCGTGTTCATGGCCGACGGCCAGATCCTCGAACAGAACACGCCCGACGAGTTCTTCGAGCATCCGCAGACCGACCGCGCCAAGGACTTCCTGTCGAAGATCCTCACCCACTGACCGCCTGATCGCGTAATCGCATTGCGACAGCGGAACACCTGAGGAAGCAACTGAGGGAAGCAATATGATATTCAGACCAAGCATCAAACGCGCCGCCACGCGCGTCGTGGCCGCCGTGGCCGCGCTTGCCTGCGCGTTCTCGCTCGCCGGATGCGGCGAGGACGAGGCGGGCAAGATCCGCATCGGCATCAAATTCGACCAGCCGGGCCTCGGTTTCAAGAAGTCCGGCACGTACGTCGGCTTCGACGTGGACGTGGCCAAGTACATCGCCAAGGAGCTCGGCTACTCCGAGGACGAGATCATCTGGAAGGAAGCCCCGTCCAAGCAGCGCGAGGCGATGATCCAGAACGGTGACGTGGACATGATCCTCGCCACCTATTCCATCACCGACGAGCGCAAGAAGGCCGTCTCCTTCGCCGGACCGTACTTCGTGGCCGGCCAGGACCTGCTCGTGCGCGACGACGACCATTCGATCAACGGCCCCGAGGATCTTGACGGCAAGCGCCTGTGCTCCGTGACCGGCTCCACGTCGGCCAAGACCGTCAAGGAGAAGTTCGCGTCCGAAGTCCAGCTCATGGAACAGCCCGGCTACGCGGAATGCGCGACCGCGCTGTTCTCCGGCATCGTCGACGCGGTGACCACCGACGACATCATCCTCGCCGGACTCGCCTCCGCCTCGCGCGGCAAGCTGCGCGTCGTCGGCAAGCCGTTCACGCAGGAATACTACGGCGTGGGCATCAAGAAGGGCGACGTGCGCCTCGCCGCGCGCATCAACGCCGCCATCGAGGACATGATCCAGGACGGCGCCTGGCAGCGCGCCATCGAGGACAACACCAAGGGCACCTCGTACCAGCCGAACGCGAAGTACAACCCGCCGGAACCGACCGAAGGGGAGGCGTGACATGAACGGATTCGTCCAACTGCTGCAGACCTACGACGTGCTCGGCGCGTTCCTCGTCAACATCGAACTGACCCTGTGGAGCGCCCTGTTCTCCACCGTGCTCGGCGTGATCCTCGTCATGATGCGCATCTCACCGATCTCGTCGCTGCGTGCCGTGGCCGGCGCGTACGTCGAACTGTTCAAGAACCTGCCGCTGACGATCATCATGGTGTTCATGGTGCTCGGCGCGTACGCACAGCTCAAGCTCAGCTTCTCCGACACGTTCGCGACGAACTTCTTCTGGCTCGCCGTGACCGGCCTGTCGCTGTACACGGCCGCGTTCGTGTGCGAATCGCTGCGTTCGGGCATCAACACCGTGCCGATCGGCCAGGCCGAAGCCGCACGCGCGCTGGGACTGAACTTCATGCAGGCCGCGACGCAGATCATCCTGCCGCAGGCGTTCCGCGGCTCCGTCGCGCCGCTCGGCAACACGCTGATCGCGCTGCTCAAGAACTCGACCGTCGCCGCGGCGGCGTCCGTGTCGACCGAAACGTCGTCGCTCATGAGCGAAATGATCGAATTCCGCCCGGACGTGATCGTGCAGATCTTCCTGATCTTCGCGCTCGGCTACGTGATCCTGATCATCCCGATCGGCATGCTCACCACGTACCTGTCCAACAAGCTCGCGGTCAGGAGGTGACCCGCCATGGCTGATACTTCGAATTCCGTACTGTTCGACGCGCCCGGTCCCAAGGGCCGCCGCACCATCCGCATCGCCAACTGGGTCGCGGGCATCCTGTTCGCGCTCGTGATCGTGCTCATCCTCATGCGCCTGCACAACCCGCCGGACGGCGAGAACCAGCTGAGCTGGGAGCTGTGGAAGCCCGCGGTCGAACGCGAGGCGTGGACCGACTTCTACCTGCCTGGCCTGTGGATGACCGTCAAGGCCACCGTCGTGGCCGTGGTCGGCGCCGTCGCGTTCGGCCTGGTGTTCGGCGTGGGACGACTGCTGCCGAATCCGGTGCTGCGCGCGATCGCCGCCGTGATCGTCGAATTCTGCCGCGCCGTGCCCGTGCTGCTGCTCATGATCTTCTTCTGGCGACTGTTCGCGTTCGCCGGCATGGACAGCCCCTCGTACTGGGCCGTCGTGCTTGCGCTCGTGCTGTACAACGGCTCGGTCGTGGCCGAGCTGGTGCGCTCCGGCGTCGGCAACCTGCCGAACGGCCAGCGCGAGGCGTCGCTGGCGCTGGGCCTGACCGAAACGCAGTCGCTCATGCAGATCGAGGTGCCGCAGGCCGTGTACGCGATGCTACCGGCCGCCGTCACGCAGCTGGTCGTCGTGCTCAAGGACACCGCGCTCGGCTCGATCATCATGTACACCGATCTGCTGCAGGAGTCGCGCCGACTCGGCTCGATGTACTTCAACATCCTGCAGACGCTCGTCATGGCCGCGGTGATCTACTTCATCGCCTGCTGGCTGCTGTCGCGACTCGCCGAATGGCTGCCTGCGCGCATGCAGCAGCGCACGGCCGCGCCGGCCGAACCCGAGCCGGTCGCGCCGATCGCGATCATGGACCCGTCGAACGTCAACCAGATCGCCGTCGCGAAGGAAGTCAAGGAGCTGCCGCTCGGCGGCACGCCGCGCCAGTACCACGTGCACCATCGCGGCACGAACGCGTCCATCCGCAATTGGCGCAAGACGCGCTACGAGCAGGGCTACGACGAGACGCATCCCGAGTCGCAGGTCGATCCGGCCACCGGTGAATTCCCGGCGCTGGCCGGCAAGGGCAAGTCGAAGAAGCCGGGCAAGGTCGGCGCGATCGACAAGTCCAAGTCCGGCTCCGGCAAGGGCGGTTCCGGCGACGACAAGCCGTCCAAGCCGGACGCGATGCCGAAGAACGAGGCCGTGTTCAACCACGGCAACGACGTCGGCAAGGGCCACACCAATCCGGAAGGGCACCAGAGCCACCCGGGCATCGGTCCGCACCGGCCGAAGATCTGACCGGCCGGATGACGGGGCGGCCGATTCGGCCGATCCGATCGGATGACGGCAAACAGGGCGGGCGCTGATCCTTATGGGACCAGCGCCCGCCCTATATGCTATGCGGCTGCTATCTGCGGCCGCCATTGGGAGCGGCCCCGCAAGACGCCTGCGCAGCCGGGCAGGCTTGCCCGTCGGCGGGCTTACGCGCAGTCGCCGGTGAAGCCGATGTTGCGCGCGAACCGCAGCCGGATGTTGCCCATGCCGTTGGCGTTCGGGTCGATGTCGCCGGCCTGCGTCGGCGCGATTGTGAGATTGCGGAACTCGATGTCGTGCGCCGGATGCTTCGCATCGAAGCCGCACACCTCGATGTCGCGACCCTTGCCGCGCGAGTCTCCGGCGGCGGGGAAGCGATCCTCGATGCGCACGTTGTCGAACAGCATGTCCTCGAACACCGGCACCTGTCCGGAATCCTCGCCGTCGTCGTTGTACGGCACGCCGTGCAGCTGGATGTGCGAGAACGTGCTGTCGTACGCGCGCACGTCGCGCACGTAGCCGCCGCGCTTGCGCGTCGCCTTGATCTCTAGGCCGAACGACGTGCGCGACATGTCGCAGTCCCAGATGCGCACGTTTGCGATGCCGCCCGACATTTCCGAGCCGAGCGTGATGCCGAAGCCGAACTCGGCCCGGCAGTCAAAGATGCGGATGTTCCGGCACGGCCGGTTGATGACGTTGCCTTCCGGATTCTTGCCGGACTTGATCGCGATCGCGTCGTCGCCCGTCTCGAACGTGCAGTCGAAAACCGTGCAGTCCTCGCACGAATCCGGATCCCAGCCGTCGCCGTTGAACACGCCCTTCGACCGGAACGTGCAGCCGTACGTGACGATATGGTCGCTGTAGATCATATGCACGTTCCAGCTGGCCGACTGGCCGAGCGTGAGCCCAGCGATCGTGACGCGGCTGGCGTTGCTCATGTTGATCAGACGCGGACGCACACGTCCCGGCACCGTGTCGTCGCCGTCCGGGCGGCCGACCGCAGCCGGCGCGGTGGACCGGCCGTCGCGGATGCGCTGCTTTTCGCGTTCGATCACGTTGCGCATGAGTTCGCGCCCGCCGCTCAATATCGCGCCTTCGCCGCGTATCGTCACGTCGGTGACGTTGGCTGGGCCGTCGTGGTCGAGTTCGCCGATGTTGATCAGGCTCGACAGGCAGTCCATTTCGATGCCCTCGAACCGGCTGCGGATGTACGGCTCGTAGTCGGCCGGATCCGTGGTGCCCTGCAATGTCGCGTCTGCCGAGACGACGAGCTCGGTGTGCGAGTGCATGCGCAGCGCGCCGGTCAGGAACGTGCCGGCCGGCACGACCACGACCGAGTCGGCGTCGCAGTCGTCCAACGCCTGCTGAATGGCGTGGGTGTTGAGCTTGCGCCCATCGCCGAGCGCATAGTACGGGGGCTGGGTGACGTCGATCACGCGCTTGACGTCGGCCGTGCGCGCCTCGACGCTCGCCAGACCGTGGAATCGGCCGGAACCGTCGGCGTCGACCCGCACGGCGACGCGGTACGTCTGCGACGGCTGCAGGCCGCGGATCACGCAATGCGTCACGGTCGTCTCGCGTTCCATCTCGCCGTTGACCATCACGCGGTAGCGTCGCTCGGCGCCTGCGTCGTCCGGCCGATCCCACCATACCGTCAGCGAATCGTGCGTCGCCGTGTACTGCAACGTTGCCTCAGCCATGTATGCCTCTTTTGTGTCGTGCGTCTAGCGTATTCGGGCTGCAAAGCCCGTTGTTCCATACATGGTTACGCTACCAACGTCGGATGAACCGGCGGCAAACTGTTGCCACGGTTTGCCGAAACTTCCGCTGAAATCGACCGCCGTTCAGCGCGCGATGCGCTCGCGCAGGCGCGCCGCCTCGGCCGCGGTGATCGGCAGAATCGAACCGTGCCGCTTGACCAGCGTGCCGAAGTCGATGTTCTCGGTCAGCCACGCGGCGCCCGTCGCATCGTCCAGGTCGGTCGTGGAGAACATGATGTAGCCCTTGGACTCGCGGAACTGGTCGCACATGAGACCCCACGTCGGCGTCGGCTCGCCGTCGGCGCCCGGCCGCCAGTCGGTGCGGTTGCGCAGGAACAGTTCAGGGCCCTCGAGCTTGCCGAACCAGTCGCCGTCGGGGAACAGGCCCGCCACGGTCGCGATGCCCTGCCAGCGGTCGGCGCGGCCGGTCGTGTCGTGGCCGATCGACGGCGCGTACAGGTCGGAGCATGTTTCCAGCGGAATGCCGCCCTCGGTGGAGGACGCGCGGTAGAAGCGGCCGTTCGCCGCGATCACCGTCGTGTCGAGCGCGGCGCCCGTGTAGTCGATCCACTTGACCGGCGTGGTGAACTCGCGGAAATCGCGCGTGGTGGTCATGTACATGTTCATCGAACCGTTCGGCTCGTCGGGCTGCAGGTCGGTGGTGCTCATGTCCGCGCCGACCGCGAAATACACCGCATACCAGCCGTGCTCCTCGTCCCAGATCGCCTCGGGCGCCCACGCGCATCCGGCTCCCGGAATCGGCGAGGCGACGTCCGGATACCACGGCTCGCCCCAGTCGATCAGATCGTCGGAATGCCAGACGACCAGCCGCGTGCTGCCATGGTTGATCGTGCCGTTCCAGCCGTGGCGGTGATACACGCTCAGATCGGTGGCGAGAATCGTGAAGCCGGTGCCGTTCGGCTCGCGGATGATGTACGGGTCGCGCACGCCGTGCTCGAACCGCTCCGAACGCAGCACGGGATCGCCGTGCCTGCGCAGGTCGTGCCAGACGCGGCCGTCGTGGCTGAGCGCGAAGTACAGCTGCTCGTCGTCGGGGGACTGCTCGAATCCGGTGAAATGGACGAACAGATAGTCGGTGGTCGGCTCGGTCATGTCGTGCTCCTTTGCGTCGAGGTATCGTGAGATGGAACCGACGTTTATTATATCGTTACATATGACGGTCGGCTGTTGCGGACACGACGGGCGATACAGCGGAAAACCTGCTGCGGAACGGCATGTCCGGCAGAAACTTGACGAACATCTGACGGGAGGCGACATGACGGACGGAAACGAACGGCGCGACGATGAAGATGACACCGGCGCAGCGACGACGATGCCCGGACGTCCGGCATCGCCGTCGCCGGCAGACGCGCCTCACGCCCCTCATCGCGTCACCATCCGCGACGTCGCGGCGCTCGCCGGCGTATCGCCGTCGACCGTCTCGCGCGCGTTCGCGCTGCCGGACCGTGTCAGCACGGCGACGGTCAAGCGCATCCTCGACGCGGCCGAACGGCTCGGATACCACGACGATCGCGTCGAAAGCCGTCCGGCAGGCAAGCCGACCAAACTTGTCGGCATCATCGTGCCGGACATCGCCAACCAGTTCTTCTCCACCATCATGCGCGGTGTACAGCGCGAACTGCAGGGCGACGGCATTTCGCTCATGGTCGCCGAATCGCGGGAGGACGCGCGCGCCGAACGCGAGGCGTTCGACCGCCTTGCCCCATACGCCGACGGCATGGTGCTGGCCGGCTCGCGCATGCCCGACGCGACGATACGCAAATGCGCGCAGACGAGGCCGCTGGTCGTCGTCAACCGCGAGGTGCGCGGCGTGCCCAGCGTGGTCGTGGACGTGCGATCCGGCATCGATCAGGCGCTGCAATGCCTGACCGACCACGGGCATCGACGCGTCACGTATCTGGACGGGCCGGCCGCCTCGTGGTCCGCCGGCGTGCGGTGGAAAACGCTCAAGGCCGCGTGCGAGCGGCATGGCGTGACCGTTCGCCGCCTGTGGCCGAACCCGCCCACCTTCGACGGCGGGGCCGCGGCGGCGGAACGCTACGTTGCATCGCCCACCGACGCCGTGGTGGCGCACAACGACCTCATGGCCGCCGGATTCATGGCCGCCATGCGCGCCCGCGGCGTACGCTGCCCGGACGACTACTCGCTGCTCGGATTCGACGACGGCGTGGTCGCGCGCATCTGCGATCCGGCAATCGCCAGCATCAACCTGTCCGTGCCGAAACTCGGCGCATACGCGGCGCGCATCCTGCTGCGGCGCCTCGCAGGAGAGCCGGTGCCGGGACGGATCACCGTGCCGTCGTCGCTGACCGAACGCGCGAGCATCGCCGACGCGCGGTGACGTTCGCGCGCATGGCGGCTGTCGCGCGACGATGCGCGGCATCATACGACCGTTCGCAAACGCTGGCAACAAAAGACCCTACGCGTGCGCGACGTTTCTACGATGACGTCATCATCGGCCGGCGATGGTCCCGGCCGACCGGCCGGGCGCCCGCCCGGACGACACCGCACGTGCAAAGGACGGACCATGGACTTTCTCAGCGACTATTTCCTGCTCACCACGAATACGGCGAAAACCCTCTACCATGACTACGCGGCCGCCATGCCGATCGTGGACTACCACTGCCACCTGCACCCCGAGGAAATCTATCTCGACCCGCATTTCGACGACATCGTCGAGGCCTGGCTCACCGACGGCTCCAACTACGGCGACCACTACAAGTGGCGGCTCATGCGAGCCAACGGCGTGCCCGAAGAGCTCATCACCGGATCCGGCGACCCGTGGGACAAGTTCCAGGCCTACGCGGCCACCATGGAACGCGCCGTCGGCAGCCCCGTGTTCCTGTGGACGCACATGGAACTGCGCCGCTACTTCGGCATCACGGACACGCTCAACACGCGCACCGCGCGCGACATCTACGAACGAACCAACGCCATGCTCGCCGGGCCGGACTTCACGCGGCGCGCCCTGCTGCGGCGCATGCACGTGGACACGATCTGCACCACCGACGATCCGGCCGACGACCTCGCATGGCACGAACGGTTCGCGGCCGACGGCGGCGACACGTTCCGCATGCTGCCCGCCATGCGCCCCGACAAGGCGCTCAACCCCGACAAGCCCGGATTCGGCGAATGGGTGGAACGGCTCGAAACCGCGTGCGGCGACCGCGTGACCGGCTTTGATTCGCTGATGGCACTGCTCGCCGAACGCGTCGACTTCTTCCACGAGCACGGGGCACGCCTGTCCGATCAGGCCGCCGATCTGGTCACCTACGACGAGGCGACCCCCGCCGAACTCGACCGCATCCTCGACAAGGCGCGCGCCGGCCGCGGGCTTGACGCGCTGGAAGCCTCGCAGTTCCGCACCGCGCTGCTGGTCGGTCTCATGTCGGTGTTCGCCGACCATGGCTGGACCATGCAGCTGCACCTGCACGCGATGCGCAACGTCAGCACCCGCGGATTCGCCGGGCACGGCCCCGACACCGGCTTCGACGCGCTGAACGACCGCCCGGTCGCCGAACCGCTCGCCCGCCTGCTCGACGCGGCGTCGCGGCGCGGGGGAGTGCCGAAGCTGCTCATCTACTCGCTCAACCCGAACGACTATCTGCCCATCGCCGCGGTCATGGGCTGCTATCAGGGCGGCGGCGTGCGCCAACGCCTCGCGCTCGGCAACGCCTGGTGGTTCAACGACACGAGGGCCGGCATCCGCCGCCAGCTCGAAGTCATGGCCGAGGAATCGCTGCTCGGCAACGCCGTGGGCATGACCACCGACTCGCGCAGCTTCCTGAGCTTCCCCCGCCACGAGTTCTTCCGCCGCATCCTATGCGAGCTGCTCGGCGAATGGGCCGAACGCGGCGAGATTCCGTCTGACGAGGCGTGGCTCGGCGGGCTCGTGCGCGACATCTCCTTCAACAACGCCAAGGCGCTGTTTGCGTGAATCTTTTCGCTGAGGCGGTTTTTTGATCTTCTGATCTTTGCAGGGCATGTCCCCGTAATGCCTCTGCGATGTGCCTCTGCATGTCTCTGCGGGGCAATTATGTTAGACCTTCTCTGTTTTGCCACGCTGAGAGGATGCTTGGCGTGGTAAAACAGAGAAGGTCTGTTGGTTTTGCCGCGCTGGGCTTCCTTGGCGGGGTAATGAGGTGACGGTCTGTCGGTTTTGCTGCGCTGGGCTTCTTTGGCGGTGCAATGCTGTGAAGGTCTGTTGAATTTGCTTCGCGGAGAGGGGTTTCTGCGGGGTAATGAGGAGATGGTCTGTCGGTTTTGCTTCGCTGGGCTTCTTTGGCGGGACAATGCGGTGAAGGTCTGCCGGTTTTGCTTCGCGAGGAGGGGCTTCTGCGGGGCGAAGCGTTGAAGGTCTGTTGAATTTGCTTTGCGGGGAGGGGTTTCTGCGGGGTAATGAGGTGAAGGTCTGTCGGTTTTGCTTCGCTGGGCTTCCTTGGCGGGGCAATACGGTGAAGGTCTGTTGGTTTTGCCTCGCGAGGAGGGGTTTCAGCGGGGCAATGCGGTGGAGGTCTGTTGGTTTTGCCGCGTTGGGCTTCTTTGGCGGTGCAACGCGTTGAAGGTCTGTTGAATTTGCTTCGCGGAGAGGGGTTTCAGCGGGGTAATGCGGTGGAGGTCCGTTGGTTTTGCCACGGGAGGCTGTGGTTATCCGCCTGTGGTTATCCGCCTATCCGATTATCCGTCCGCCCGGCTGGCAGCCGATGCCTGTTCGGCACCTATTCGGTGATGCCGTCCTTGAAGATGGCGATCTCGTGCATGCCGTAGCGCTCGTTGCGCGTGGGCGCCCCGTTGACCGCGGCCAGCACCGCGTCGATGAACCTGGGCAGCACGTCGTCCATCGGCTCGTTCAGCAGACGGCCCGCGTTGAAGTCGATCCAGCGCGCGTGCTTGTCGGCCAGCGGCGTGTTCGTGGCGATCTTGAACGTGGGCACGTATGTGCCGTACGGATTGCCGCGGCCCGTGGTGAACAGGACGATCTGGCAGCCGGCCGAGGCGAGCGCCGATGCTGACACCAGATCATTGCCCGGCGACTGCAGCAGCGTGAGCCCCGGACGCGTCGCCTGATGCCCGTAGGCGATCACGTCGGTCACCTCGCAGCGGCCGCCCTTGCGGATGCAGCCGAGCGACTTGTCCTCCAGCGTGGTGATGCCGCCCGCCTTGTTGCCCGGCGACGGATTCTCGCCGATCGGCTGACCGTAGCGGCGGAAATAGTCCTTGAAATCCTTGATGAGCTTCACGATCTCACGGAACGTCGCCTCGTCCTTCGCCTGATTCATGAGCACCTGCTCCGCGCCGAACATCTCCGGCACCTCGGTAAGCACCACGCGCCCGCCCTCGCGCACCAGAAACTCGGCGAACCGGCCCACCAGCGGGTTCGCGGTCACGCCGGACAGCCCGTCCGAACCGCCGCATTTGACGCCCACCGTCAGCTCGCCCAATCCGATCGGCTCGCGCCGGTCGCCGGCCGCGGCGTCGTTCAGCTCCTCCAGCAGGCGGGCGGCGGTCGCGTATTCGTCGTCCTCCAGTTGGCAGATCATGAACTTCACGCGCGCCGGATCGTACACGAGCCCGTCGCGCAGGTCGTCGACCGACGCCGTCGGATCGTCCGACTCCTCGCCGCAGCACGTCATTTCCGCGCGGAACTGCGGAATCTGATTGTTTTCGCAGCCCAAACCGACCACGAGCACGCCGCCCGCGTTCGGATGCATGGCGATGTCCTGCAGGATGCGCTTGGTCATCGCGTGGTCGCCGCCCAGCTGCGAGCAGCCGTACGGATGATGCGCGATGATCACCGAGTCGAACGACCCGTTGCCCGGATGCGTGCGTTCGAACGCGCGCGCGATGTTGTCGCACAGCGAATTGACGCAGCCGACCGCCGGCACGATGTACAGGTCGTTGCGCACGCCGACCTTGCCGGTCGCGCGCCGATAGCCGAGAAACGTGCGGCCGGATGGCGCGCCGGGATGCACGCGGCCCGCGTCGGGCCGATACTCGTACGTCAGATCCGGGCCGAGATTCGATCGGCAGTTGTGCGTGTGCACCCAGTCGCCCGGTTCGATCTCCACGCTCGCATGACCGATCGGATAGCCGTATTTGATGATCGGATCGCCGATTTCCATGCGCCGGATCGAGACCTTGTGTCCGCGCGCGACTCGCTCGCGCAGCGTGACCGGCACGTCGGCCCCTGATATGCGCATGCGCTCGCCGGCGGCGATGTCGCGTGTCGCCACGACCACCGTGTCGTGTTCGTCCAAACGAATGACGTCCATGTTGCTTCGTTGCTCCTTGTGATGAGTCTTGTCGTCCTTGTTCTTGATTCCCCTTGCCAGAGGAGTTGCCGGCGAAGCCGACTGAGGGGTGACGCGAAAGCCGGTGCTCCAGCTTCAACGTGCAGAGCGACGATCTTCCGCCGCTACGCCAGCTGATCGATCAGCCGCTGCATACGCCCGTTCGCAATCGCCGCGACGTCGTCGGCCACCAGATCCGCCAAGCCGTCGATCGTGGTCAGATCCTCCGGCCACAGGGCGCGGTCGGCAAGCACCGTCCCGACATACGCGCGAACATCGCCGTGCGTGTCTCCCGCCGCAGCCGCAGCCGAGCGGAACCGCTCCAGCGTTTCCGGCACGTCGGCGATCGCCACATCGACCGGCGCGAAACCGCCGTAGACCGCCAGCAGACCGGCGAGTGCCAGCACCGCGCGCCGCGGCAGACCGCGGCCAAGCCGCACGTTCTCCAATACGATCGGCAGCACGCGCGCCGCGTACTTCGCCGCCGAATTCAACGCGATCGAATCCAACTCGTGCCGCATGTGCGGGTTCGCGAACCGTTCGATTACCTGGCCGGCAAACGTGCGCAACTCGTCGGCCGGCAACGACAGCACGGGAATGATCTCCTCGCTCATTTCCCGTTCGATGAACGAACGCATGCGCGGATCGGCCACCACGTCGCCCACGGTCGCAAAACCGGCCAGCCGCGCGACCAGCGCCATCGTGGTGTGCGGCGCGTTGAGCAGACGCACCTTGCGCTCGCGGTACGGACGCACGTCCGGCACGAGCACCGCGCCGGCCTCGGTTCCGAGCCGATCCACCGGGAATCGTTCGCGCACCGTGCGGAGCACGCGCTCGTCGCCGGCGATCACCCACGAGGCGAACGGTTCGGCCTTGACCATGTTGTCGTCGCGGTAGCCGAGCTTCTTCCAAATCGCCTCGGCGTCGTCGCGCGGGAACCCGGGCGTGATGCGGTCGACGAGCGTGGACGCGAACACGTTGTCGCGCTCCACCCAGGCAATGAACCCGTCCGGCAGTGCGAACCGCCGCGCGCACTTGACGACCGCATCCCGCAGCGCGTCTCCGTTCGCCTCGATCAGCTCGCACGGCAGCAGCAGGAACCCAGGCAGGCCACGCTTCCATCGGCGTTCGAGCAGCAGAGTGAGCTTGGCCGGGAAACTCGCCGGCGGGGTCATGCCGGGCGCGTCGCGGTCGTCGAGCGCGATGCCCGCCTCGGTGGTGTTCGAGACGATCACCGAAGCGGCCGGATCGTCGGCGAGCGCAAGGAACCGCTCCCAATCCTCATACGGATTCACGGTCGCGCCGATCGAGTCGACGACGGTGCGGCTCTGCACGTCGCGCCCGCCCAGCATGCCGTCGAGCAGCACGGTGTACAGCCGGTCCTGCGCTTCGAGCGCGGTGACGCGGCCGCCGGCCAGCGGCTGCACGATGGCGACGTTGCCGTCGAACGAGGGTTCGCGGTCGTTGAGCAGCTGGACCATCCAGTCGACGAATCCGCGCAGGAAGTTGCCTTCGCCGAACTGGATGATGCGGATCGGCCGGGCGGCGGCTTCGCGCGTGGTCAGGCCATGCGCGATCGCGTATGGCGCGTTGAGCGTGGGCGGCGCCGCCGGAGCGGCTCCGGTCGTGTTGCCGGCGACCGGTTTGTCGTCGGTATGTTCGGATGCTGATATTGCTGCATTGCTGTGTTCGCTCATGCCGCCAGCGTAGGGACGCCTCGCGCGGGGCGGTTCATTTGTTGCCGCGGTTTGCACAGTGAGCGTGTGACGCCGCATGCCGCAAAGGTCTAAGTGGCTTACATGTAGCGGATGGTTTTGGAGAGGCGGAGTACGGGTGACGGAATTCCGCCATCGATACCTGTCATATGTGGATTCGACCGCTACACGTAAGCCAGATGGCAATGAGAGGGAGGCCAAATCCGCTACACGTAAGCGAGAAACCGCGCGAGTGACGGCGTGGGCGGTAGACAGGGTAAAGAACCGGCTGTCGGCCGACGGCATTGACACGATTGAACTATGGGGTGTTGTTTGGTATAACAGTTGCTGTAACGATATATATATAACTGATTGCAAGGCCTGACGTGATCGTACCGCGGACCGGGCCGGCGCAGCCGCCGGTGGTCGCGGCCGCGACGGGCCAAGCGCTGAAAGGCTGTGCCATGACGCAAGTGACGATGCCCGCGCCGCTGTACGAAGACCCGATCACTGGAGGGCCGACCGACCCGACCGTGATCTGGAACGATTGCGAACGGCGAATGTTCATGTTCTATACGCAGCGCAGGCCGAACCCGCACGCGGTCGGCGTCTCGTGGGTGCACGGCACGAAAATCGCCGTCGCCTCCAGCGACGACGGCGCCCGCTGGCTGTACCGCGGCACGCTCGACCTCGATCTTGACGGATTCCCCGGCGAAAACACGTTCTGGGCGCCGGAAGTCGTCGCGATCGACGGCGTTTACCACATGTTCGTGTCGATGATCGTGGGCGTGCCGACCGACTGGAGCGGCCGCTCGCGCATGCTGCACTACACGTCGCACGACCTGTGGCGGTGGACGTTCGTCTCCGAGATCGACCTCGCCTCCAATCGGGTGATCGACCCGTGCGTCGCGCGCGAGCCGGACGGCGCCTACTCCATGTGGTACAAGGACGAGGATCTGGGAGGCGTCATCTGCCGGGCCGTCAGCCGCGACCTCAACGAGTGGACCGTGCTCGGGCAGGAGGTGTTCGATTGCCACCAGGAAGGTCCGAACGTGTTCGATCTTGGCGGCCGACGCTGGATGATCTCCGACTACTGGCACGGCCTCGCCGTCTACCGGCAGGACGACGCGGCCGGGGAAGTCGGGGAGATCGGCGAGGCTGGCGAGGTCGGGGAGCAGGGCGATTCCGCCCTTCACCGCTGGACGCGCTGCCCCGACATCCTCGCCGAATCGGGCATCCGGGACCGCGACCGGGGCCTCGGCCACCATGCCGACATCTGGGTGAACCCGAAGGACAGCCACGCCATCATCTTCTACTTCTGTCACCCGTACGCGCACGACGACGGCTCCCCGTGCCTCGCCGGCGAGCCCGCCGATCCGGCCGCCGCGCAGCTCAGCGTCGTCCAGGCCGCCGAACTGCGCGTCGAAGGCGACGTGATCGTCTGCGACCGCAATGCCGCTCCCGTCATCGACCTGCCCTGACGTTCCCCGTCGGAGCGATCTTGCCGCGTCATTGTAACGAGCATTGTGTATCGTTAAACCTGAGTGTTGGAATCCGACGGCACTGAGGGGAGCGTGGCAATGACGCAGCAGGCGGCCACATTCGAGGAGTACATCCAGAACTACCGGCGCAACAGCGGGCATCCGATCCGCATCCTGCTGCGCTTCTTCAAAGGCAGCGCGATGGACCTGACCATCTCCACCATCGCGCTCGTCGCCAAGCAGTCGCCGATGTGGGTCACGCCGATCGTCACGCGCAACATCATCAACTGCGCGACCAACCCGGCCGCGCACAGCGTCAACGAGATGCTCGTCAATCTCATCATCGGCATCTTCTTCATCGCGCAGAACATCTTCACCGCGTACATGTACATCAAGCACTTCGGCAAGGTGAACCGACTCATCGAACGCCGGCTGCGCGGCAGCCTCATCGCCAAACTGCAGCAGCTGTCCATCCGGTTCCACACCGAAACGCAGTCCGGCCGGCTCATGTCGAAGATCATGCGCGACGTCGAAAACGTCGAGGTGCTGCTCGACCAGACCTACCGCAGCCTGCCGCTGGTCATCCTCGACATCATTATCGCGATCACCGTCACCGCGATCAGCAGTCCGATCGTGCTGATCTTCTTCGCGCTCGCCATCCCGACCGCCGTGTTTTCCATCTGGTTCTTCCGCAAGCCGATCCGCGAATCCAACCACGACTTCCGAACGCAGATGGAGCGCACGCAGGCCGCTGTGGCCGAAATGATCGAAATGATCCCCGTCACCCGCGCGCACGGCCTCGAGGACGTGGAGATCCGCAAGATGAGCCGCAAGCTCGAGTTCATCCGCGAGGCCGGCTTCCGGCTCGACATCATCAACATCGTGTTCGGCGCGACCAGCTGGGTCATCTTCCAGATCTTCCAGCTGCTGTGCCTCGGCTTCACCGGCTATCTCGCCTATCGCGGGCGCATTTCCGTGGGCGACGTGGTGCTGTTCCAGACGTACTTCACGCAGATCGTCGGCGGCGTGTCGAACCTGATCAACCTCTATCCGCTGCTCACCAAGGGAGTCGAATCGGTCAGCTCGATCGGCGAGATCCTGCAGGAGGACGACGTCGAGCACAATCCGAAAAGCGCCGGCGTCGAGCCGGGCACGCTGCGCGGCGACGTCGAATACCGGCACGTCGACTTCCGCTACGACAAGGGCCTGCCGCTCGTGCTGCATGATTTCTCGCTCAAGGTGCGCGCCGGCGAGTCGATCGCGTTCGTCGGCGACTCGGGCTCCGGCAAGTCGACGCTCATCAAGCTGCTCATCGGCTTCGCCGAGCCGGAAGCGGGCGCGGTGCTCGTCGACGGCATCGACCTCAAGCGCATGGACCTGGACGCCTACCGCAGCCAGATCGCTGTCGTGCCGCAGAACACGATCCTGTTTTCCGGCACGCTGCGCGACAACATCACGTACGGTCTGGAGCACGTCGACGAGGCCGAGGTGGACCGGATCATCAACGAGGTCGGCCTGGACGACGTGGTCGCGCAGCTGCCCGACGGGCTCGACACGACGGTCGGCGAGCACGGCGGCACGCTGTCGGGCGGGCAGAAGCAGCGCATTTCGATCGCCCGCGCGCTGATCCGCCATCCGCGCATCATCATTTTCGACGAGGCGACGAGCGCGCTCGACTCGGTGTCGGAGAAGAAGGTGCAGCACGCCACTGAGCGGATGATGGGCCACTGCACGACGTTCATGGTCGCGCACCGCCTGTCCACGATCCGCAACGCCGATCGCATCGTGGTGCTTGAGCACGGGCGCATCGTCGAGCAGGGCTCGTACGACGAGCTCATGGCCGCGCGCGGCAAGTTCTACGAGCTCAAGACGATGCAGATGTAGCGCTGCGCGCGGCGGATGCTGTGCCGCGGTCGCATTGCGCATGTATCGCGTGTACATCGGCCCGGATGATTCCAGGCCTTTCGACTCCGACGGTCGCTGGGTGGTCGTCGTGCGGTCGCCGTGTGGTTGTCGGACGGCGGCCGGGCGGTTGCCGGACGGCGGCCGGGTAGTTGCCGGACTCTCGCCGGACGGTGGCCGGGGAGCGCTGGCCGTATGCCGGTGCGGGCGATGATCGTGCGCGTCGCCGATGCCTGCATGCCTGCGACGGCGGCGATCGAGCGTTCGGTGCGTGGGGATATTGCGCTATGGGCCATGCGCTGTTGCGTCGGCGTGTTGCGATGACTTGACATGTTTGGTACAGCGGTATATCTTAGAGATTGTCAAGAGGTTCACCGGTGTATCAAAACAAGCCGGTCGAACAATGGAGACAGTGCAGAGCCGTCCGCAGAGGGATGGTTCGCGGCTCAGTGAGGAGACAGAGCAATGAGCAGTGCAACGAAGACTGTGCGAGGACGCATCGTCGCCGGAATCGCCATGGCGTGCGCGGCGACCACCGTGCTGGCCGGCTGCGGCAGCGGCACATCCACCGGCGCCGACGGCAAGCCGCAGGTCGAGATCCTCGTGGTCACGACCGCAGACACCATGGCTCCCGAAAAAATGGCGTGGACCAAGGAGCTCACCGCCGCCTGCGACTGCCATATCAAGTGGTCCCAGGTCATGAACAACGCGTGGAACAACCAGAAGTCCCCGATGCTCGCCTCCGGTTCCGTTCCGGACATCTCCATCGCCGCGTTCGACCCGTCCGACGCCGACAAGGTGCCGGTGTTCGAGGACCTCAGCCAGCACATGGACCAGCTGCCCAGCGTCGCCAAGTTCTTCAAGGAGCAGCCCGACGCGAAGAAGCTCGTGCAGACCCCGTCCGGCGGCGTCTACGTGCTGCCGTCGTCCCGCGGCAAGCAGTACCACGGTTCCGGCCAGCACATGCTCATCAACAAGACCTGGCTCGACAAGCTCGGCCTCGAAATCCCCAAGACATGGGACGAGCTCGAGCAGGTGCTCGAAGCGTTCAAGACGCAGGATCCGAACGGCAACGGCAAGGCCGACGAAATTCCGATGAACATCAAGAAGTTCGACACCTCCGGCTTCGGCCCGAGCTGGTACAACACCTTCCTGCTGCTCAACTCGCTGGGCATCGTCACCCACTTCAACTCCGGCCCGTCCCAGCAGGGCATCTACGTCAAGGACGGCAAGGTCGGCAACTTCATGGCCACCGAAGAGTTCAAGACCGTCGTCAAGTATCTCAACAAGCTCATGGGCGAAGGACTCATCCCGTCCACCGCGCTCACCAAGGACGATTCCAAGTACAACGCCGAGCTGTCCAGCGACGGCAAGACGGCGATCACCGGCGTCGCGTTCGCGTACGCGGCCACCGACTTCGGCGATCTGGCCGACCAGTACGTGGCCATGCCGGCGCCCGCAGGACCGGGCATGTCGGCCGACGACGTGACGTGGGACGGCTCGGTGGAGACCACCATGTTCCAGAACAACAAGCTGGCCGTGCGCGCGGGCGACGAGAACATGGACGCCGTGCTCAAGATCGTCAACAAGCTCTATGACCCGGAGGTCTCCGTCCAGCAGTTCTACGGCTCCACGCCGGACTACCTCGCCAAGAAGGACGACAAGACCTACGAGCTTACACAGAAGGCCATCGATTCCGACGCCCGCGTCGGCCTGGGTGGCGAAAGCTCCGCCGGATGGATCCCGGACGACGTGACCGTCGGCAACGTCGACTATCTCACCTCGTTCCGCGAGGCCGACGACGTGTACGCCGAGCAGTACAAGCACTTCGACCTGACCAAGGACACGATGCCCGACTACGTGCGCCCGTCCGACACCGATTCGACCACGATCTCCAACAACGACACGCAGATGTTCGACTACGCGATGCCGGTGATCTCCCGCTGGATCGTCTCCGGCGGCGTGGACGGCGAGTTCGACGACTTCGTCTCCAAGCTCAGGACGCTCGGCATGGACGACACGGTCGCCCTGTGGCAGAAGTGGTACGACAAGTACACCAAGTGACGCGGGCTCAACGGCTGACATGAATGGTGGCGGGATACTCCGAAAAGCATCTCGCCACCATTCATATCGCCTTGTGCGTATCGGTCGTTGCTGCTCCGTCGGGCAACCTGGCAAGACGATCGCAACCGCCGAAACGCCAGCCGAACGTCCGGCTGATTGCGGATCACGCGGATTCGCGTTCGGTGATCGTGTACCCGACGATTGTCTTGCGCGGGGCGGCGGTCGATCCGTCGATGCGGGACAGCAGGTCCGTGACCAGCGCGCGCGCCGTTTCCCGATAGTCTGGTTCGATGGTGGTGAGCGCGGGGGAGACGTCCGCTCCCATGCTGATGCCGTCGAAGCCGATCACCTTGAAGTCCTCCGGAACCCGGATATTGTGCCGGCGCAGCGTCTGCAGCACGCCGAGCGCGACCGAGTCGGTCAGGCAGAACGCGCCGTCGAACGCGATGTCCGAAGCGAGCATCCGTTCGGCCGCCTCGCGTCCGCTGTGCGCGTCCCAGCCGCAGTCGAACGCGGTGTCTTGGCTCATGGTGAGTCCAAGTTCGCTGAACGCGCGGAAACAGCCGCGATAGCGCAGGGTTCCCGGATTGTTCAGGCTGAGCAGCATGTCTTCGGGGCCGAGGTGCGACGAGCCGATCACGGCGATGTTGCGGCATCCCTTGGCGTGCAGATGGCGGATCGCGTCGGCCGCGCCGTCCTCGTTGGCGAGGTTCACGGTGTCGAACACGTTGTCGTCGGAGGGCATTTCATGCAGCACGACCGGCTTGTGCAGGGCGATCTGCTTGATCTTCTCCGACGACAGCAGCGGCGTGACGATGATCACGCCGTCGCAGAACAGGCTGAACGGCTCGCTCAGTGCGTTCTCCTCGCCGCGGCGGTCATAGTGCGTTTCGCGCAGCAGCGCCTCGCGACCGTTGCGTTCGATTTCGTCGGACAGCGCGGAGGCGAGACGCGAGTAGAACGGATTGTCGAAGCTGCCGACGATGACTTCGATGATGTCGCTGCGTCCGGAACGCAGCATTTTCGCCGACGGGTTGCTCGAATAGTTCATGCGTCTGGCCACCGCAAGCACTTTCTTGCGGGTCTCCGCTTTGACGCCGGGCTTGTTGTGCAGCGCGTTCGACACGGTCATGATCGACACGCCCGCCGCTTCGGCCACGTCTTTGAGCGTCGGCTTTGACTGTTGGGAAGATGATACGGACTTCATACATGTAAAGATACATGTACTTATATATAAATTACGTACCGTGTCGTTGTGATTATGAGCTGTTCTGTTGTATTTTGTTGCTGATTGCGATGCCGTTTGTTCATGTTGAGAGCTCGACCGGATGGCAAAAACGTTGCAATTACTTGGTTTTGTGCGTTTGAGACATGTTTGGATCGAGATTTTTGACTTTTTGGAATGTTAAGTATATCGTTATAGGCGTTCAGAGGTTGACGGGAGCACCGGAAACCGGAGAACTCGGGTTTACAGGCATTGCAGCTTGTAAGGGATGGGCTGGCGACGGCTCAGGAGGAGACAATGATCATGCGTGCGGAGGAACTGCTATGACAGCATCCAAGACAAAGACCGCGGCCGTCCAGACGGTTGATGCTTCGGGAGTGGTTGATAATACGGCTGCGTTTAAGGCGTTGCCGTGGCCGAAGAAGTTGGTGTGGCATGTGCAGCATTATTGGCAGCATTGGGTGATGGCGTTGCCGGCGATGGTGTTCGTGTTCATTTTCGCGTATATTCCGATGTATGGTATTCAGTTGGCTTTTCGTGATTTCGTGCCTTCGAAGGGGCTCACGGGTGGCCAGTGGGTTGGGTTGAAGTATTTCAACCAGTTCTTTACGTCGCCGATGTTCAGCAAGGTGATGGTCAATACGATCAAGATCAGTCTTGGTACTTTGGTTCTTGGTTTTATTGCGCCGATTGTGTTGGCGTTGTTGATTAATCAGATTCATAGCACGAAGGTGAAGGGTTTCGTGCAGACGATCACGTATATGCCGCACTTCATCTCGACGGTGGTGATCGTGGCGATGTTGAATATTTTCCTGACGCCGAATACGGGACTCTTGGGTCGTTTCTTTGGCGGGACGAGCTTGTTTGAAGTGGCCTGATTTTTGTTCCGTTTCTGCTATGAGACGGCTTGTGCCGTCTGTGTTTGATAATACTCGTTCTCGGCCTGTTCCGGTGTCCTGTAGCCCAACGAGGCGTGCAGGCGCTTCGTGTTGTACCACGAGACCCACCGCATCGTCGCATACTCCAACTCGCCGACCGTCCGGTACGGTTTGTTGATCCAGACCAGCTCGCGCTTGTACGTGTTGTTCGTGCGCTCGGCCAGCGCGTTGTCGTACGAGTCGCCGACCGTGCCGGTCGACGGGAGCATGCCCGCGTCGACCACGTGCGTGGAGTACACGAGGCTGATGTACTGGCTGCCGTGGTCCGAGTGATGCACGCACCCGTCCGCACCGCCGTGGCACCGGGCCCACATGACGGCCTGATCCAACGCCTGCAGCGGCAGCTCCTCAGTGCGCATCGTGGAGGCGGCCGCCCAGCCGACGATCCTCCTGGCGAACGCGTCGGTGACGAACGCGACGTACGCGAACGACCCGTCCGCCAAGCGAACGTAGGTGATGTCGGCCACGTGCAGCCTGTTCGGCGCCATGGCGGCGAACTTGCGCTCGACCAGGTCGAGCCTGCCGCCCCTGCCCTTGGCGGGAATCGTGGTGACCGGCCTCCGGCCGCCCCGAACGCCTTGGAACCCGAGCCAGCGCATGATGCCGGCGACCTGGTCACGGCCGATCTCCTTGGGATTCCAGCCCTGGCGGATGAGCTGATGCCATACCTTGCGATACCCGTACACGCGCATGAACTCGTCCTCCCGGATCGCCGTGATGTCGCGGGCCAGCGCCTCGTGGCGCGCGGCCATGCGGCTGGGCGGCCTCGCCTTGAACATGCGGTAGCCGCGGGCGGTCAGGAAACCGCAGTCCAGACCCGCGGACAGCACTTCGCAGATCGGCCCGACCCCGAAACGGCCCCGGTACGCATCGATGTACGCGGCCTTCAACGCCGTGTCGGGTCGAGCCTGGCCGCGAAAAAAGCCGACGCCGTCGTCAGGATCTCGTTCGCCTTCCTCAGCTCCGCGACCTCGGCGCGCAGGCGCTTCAGCTCGGCGGCCGTCTCCTGCGCGTCGCGCGCGGATTGCGCCGTAACGGCCCGGTCGGCCTTGTTCCTCCACCTGCGCAACGTCTCCGGGGCGATACCCAGGTTCGACGCGACCGAGGCCACGGCCTTCGTCTCCGACGAATGATTCGCGCGTGATTCCTCCAGAAGCCGCAACGCCTTCTCCTGGAACTCCTTCGTATAACGGATCTTTCCGGTCATGTTCCTAGTCTCCCATCAATGAGGTGAAACACGGAACAAAAACCAGATCACATCAGTTGGATAATCCGAATATGGTGGCGCCGATTTACTGGCTGTCGGAGGTGTGGCAGCATTGTGGTTGGAACGCGATCATTTATCTCGCGGCTCTCTCGAGCGTGGATGTGAGCTTGTATGAGGCTGCGAAGATTGATGGTGCGGGTCGTTTGCAGTTGATTCGGTATGTGGATATTCCGACGATTATGCCGACGTGTGTGATTTTGTTGATTATGAACATGGGTTCGATTCTGTCGGTTGGTTTCGAGAAGGTCCTTCTGATGCAGAATGCTATGAATTTGCCGGGTTCTCAGGTGATCGCGACGTATACGTACATGATTGGTTTGAAGTCGTTCCAGTTCTCGTATGCTACGGCGATTGGCTTGTTTAACACGTTGATTAACTTCTTCTTCTTGATTCTGGCGAATTGGATTTCCAAGCGCGTGTCGGATACGAGCATCTTCTAAGCGGTTGTGTTAGGAAAGGCAAAGGTTAGAGCGTTATGAGTACTGCAAGCGTTTCCCCTGCTGTGAAGAAGAGCGGGGATGAGGTTCCGTTTAACAAGCATGTGGCGCAGCATCGTGAGCCTGCTGATTGGGTTGCGGATATCGTGATCTGGGTCCTGTTGGCGTTGATTGTGGCGGTGGTGATTTACCCGTTGTGGTTCGTGGTGATCGCCTCGTTCTCGAATCCCGCGATGGTCTCGACCGGCAAGGTCACGATCCTGCCGGTGGACATCAGCTTCGGCGGTTACGAGAAGGTGTTCTCCGATTCCCGTATTTGGATTGGTTATAAGAACACGATTATCTACTCGGTGGTGGGTACGGCGTTGAACATGATCGTGACCCTGCCGGCCGCGTTCGCTTTGTCGCGTGTTGATTTCAAGCCGCGTCGTGTGATTTTGTTCTTGTTCACGTTCACGATGTATTTCGCGGGCGGTCTGATCCCGAGCTACTTGTTGTATAAGGATTTGAACCTGTTGGATAACATGTGGGTGTTTATCCTGCCGGGTGCGGTGAGCGTGTGGAATCTGATTATCGCGCGTTCGTTCTTCGAAACCAGTATTCCTGAGGAGTTGCATGATGCGGCGCAGATTGATGGTTTGTCGTTCTTCGGGTATTTCCTCAAGATCGTGATTCCCTTGTCGAGCGCGATCATCGCGGTGTTGGGCTTGTATTATTTCGTGGGTCATTGGAATGATTACTTCACCGGCCTGATCTACATCAGGACCGACACGAAGCAGCCGTTGCAGATGGTGTTGCAGAACATTCTGTTGGCGAACCAGACCCAGCAGGGCGGTGCGGGCAACGGTGGCCAGTCCGCGTTGCAGCAGCAGCAGTTGGCTGATCAGATCAAGTACGGTGTGATCATCGTGTCGACCGCCCCCCTGTTGATTTTGTACCCGTTCCTGCAGAAGTACTTCAACAAGGGCGTCATGATCGGCGCCGTCAAGGGCTGATCTTTTTTGCAAGCGCCAGCAGCATCGCCCGCACTGCGTGCGGTCGATACGGTGCTGTTGGCTCGCTGCCGCAGCGGGAACGGGATCGGCCTTCGGCCGATGCCGTGCTGTCGGCTCGCCTTGCGGCTCGCGGACGCTCCCCCACCCGGCTTCGCCGGGAGCCCCTCAGCCGAGAGGGCCGAGGCTCCGCCAGCTTCATGGCGTTGCTGCGGTTATCAACCCAGGTGCTATAACACGCCTTGCTGGCTCCCTCGGCTGAGGGAGCTGTCACGCGAAGCGTGACTGAGGGAGCGTCCGCGAGCGACGGCGAGCAACAACACAGCATCGCGCGAAGCGCGATACCGCATTGGCTGTGAGGGTAAGGAACCCGTCGAAGCGTGGAGACGCTTTGGCGGGTTCTTGTGATTGCGCCGTAGAATCGTGGGCATGGGCAAAGACGACAAGCAGACGGGCCTCAAAGGCGCCAAGGACGGCGGCAAGGCCATCAAAATCGACAAGGCCGACAAGGATAAGACCGCCAAATCCGACAAGCGCATCGACAAGACGCTCAAACGCGCGGAAAACAGGATCGGCGCAATCGAGGCGAGCACCACGGTGGCCGAACGTCTCGCCAACGCTGCCAAATCCAGCGAACTGCTCAGCGCGGTCTGGTCGCTGCCGCCGGCGCAACGTCTCATGTTCCATCACGGCATGAACGTCAACGACGTCATCGGCGACTCGACGCCCGGCTTTGACGGCGACAAGGACGACGCGGAACGGTTCATCGCGCTCAGCGCGTCCGAAATCGCACGCTATCAGAACCTGCTGTACGCGAACGGCGTCAAGGGATCCCGTCGCAGGCTGCTCATCGTGCTGCAGGGCATGGACGCCTCCGGCAAAGGCGGCATCGTCAAGCACGTGTTCCGCCAAGGCAATCCGATGGGCATCCACTATCACGGATTCGGCAAGCCGAGCGCGGAGGAACTCGCGCACGGCTTCCTTTGGCGCGTCGAGCGCGAACTGCCCGACCCGGGTTGGATCAGCGTGTTCGACCGGTCGCACTATGAGGACATCGTCATGCCGCACATCTACGGCACCGTGCCGGAAGCCGAATGGCGGGCGCGATACGATCTCGTCAACGAGTTCGAACGCAATCTGGTCGCCGACGGCTGTGCGGTCATCAAAATCTTCCTCGTCGTCAGCAAAGAGGAACAGCGGCGCCATTTTCTTTCAAGACTCGACGACCCGACTAAATTCTGGAAGTTCGACGTGTCCGATCTGGACGCGCGCGACCGTTGGGACGACTATATGGCCGCATGGCAGGAGGTGTTCGAACGCACGAGCACGCAATCCGCGCCGTGGTATCTCGTGCCGGCCGACAACCGGTGGTATTCGCGCGCCGTCGTGTCCGAACTGCTGCGCACCACGCTCAAGAACATGAACATGACGTGGCCGCCGTTGGACGCGGGCGTCGACCCGGCGGAGGCCAGAAGGAGATTGGGCTAACCGGGGCGTTTCAGTTCCCGGGATTTCGCGGCAAAAATCCCGGGAACCGGACCGTGTTCGGTTTTCCGGGCAATCCCTTGGAATCGCAACGATTCTGGCATGTGAGTTTGTGCGGTAATGTGCGATTTCCGGTTCCCGGGATTCATGGCGACAATCCCGGGAACCGGGAGGGAACCGGAAGGTGTCGAGTAGACTGGAAGCATTATGGCAGATACTGAAACTTATGGCTCCCTGGGGGCGTTGGCGCCGAGTTGGGACGACGGCGACCGCAACATCGACACGGATGAGATTTATGAGCGGTTTTTCGGCTGGGTGCATGACGTCAAGCATGTCGACCCGTGGCCGCATCAGGAAGAGGCCATCATGGACCTGCTTGCCGGCGACCATGTGATCCTGAACACGCCCACCGGTTCGGGCAAGTCGCTCGTCGCGCTCGGCATGCACTTCGCCGCGCTGTGCACCGGGCGGCGCTCGTACTACACCGCGCCGATCAAGGCGCTCGTCTCGGAGAAGTTCTTCGACCTGGTCGACGTGTTCGGCCGTGACAACGTGGGCATGATCACCGGCGACACGCACATCAACTCCGACGCGCCGATCATCTGCTGCACGGCCGAAATCCTCGCCAATCAGGCGCTGCGCGAAGGCCGGCACGCGGACGTCGGCTGCGTGGCGATGGACGAATTCCACTATTACGGCGACCCGGAGCGCGGCTGGGCATGGCAGGTGCCGCTGCTCACCTTGCCGAAAACCCAGTTCCTGCTCATGAGCGCCACGCTCGGCAACGTGGACGCGATCGCCGACAAGCTCGAAGACATGACCGACACGGACGTGGACATCATCGCCGACGCGCCGCGGCCGGTTCCGCTCACCTACGAGTACACGCTCGACCCGCTCGAGAAAACCGTCGAACTCGCGTTCCGCGAAGGCTCCACGCCGATCTACGTCGTGCACTTCTCGCAGGATGCGGCGCTCGACACCGCGCAGGCGCTCGCCTCCACCGGCGTGTCCAGCAAGGAGCAGCGCGCGGCCATCGCCGAGGCGGTCAAGGGCTTCAAGTTCACCACCGCGTTCGGCAAGATCCTGCAGCGGCTGTTGCGCACTGGCATCGGCATCCATCACGCCGGCATGCTGCCGCGCTACCGCAGGCTCGTCGAACAGCTCGCCCAGCAGGGCCTGCTGCCGGTCATTTGCGGCACCGACACGCTCGGCGTCGGCATCAACGTGCCGATCCATTCCGTCGTGCTCACGGCGCTCACCAAATTCGATGGCACGCACATGCGCAAGCTGCGCGCCCGCGAGTTCCACCAGATCGCCGGCCGTGCGGGCCGCATGGGCTTCGACACGGAAGGGCTCGTGATCGCGGAGGCGCCCGAGTTCGAGATCGAGAACGCGAAGGCCGTGGCCAAGGCCGGCAACGATCCGAAGAAGCTCAAGAAGGTCAAGCGCAAGAAAGCTCCCGAAGGGTTCGTCACGTGGAATCAGGCCACGTTCGACAAGCTCATCGACGCGGCCCCCGAAACGCTCGTGCCGCACATGAAGATCACGCATTCGATGGTGCTCAACGAGGTCGCGCAGGGCGGCGACGCGCGCTACCGCGTCGACCGGCTTATCGACGACTCCGCGCAGACCCCGGACCAGAAGGAGCAGCTGCATCAGCGCGCCGACGAGATCTTCCAGACCCTGTTCGACACGAAGGTCATCGAAACCGAGGATCGCGACGACGGCGGCAAGGACTATTTCCTCGACGTGGATGTGCCCGACGATTTCGCGCTCGACCAGCCGCTTTCGCCGTTCCTGCTGGCCGCGTTGGAACTGCTCGACCCGGAATCCGACACGTACGCGCTCGACGTGATCTCGATGGTCGAGGCCACGCTCGAGGACCCCAAGCAGGTCCTGAAGGCGCAGGAGCGCCAGGCGCGCGACAAGGCGCTCGTCGAGATGAAGGAAGACGGCCTCGACTACGACGAGCGCATGGACAAGCTGCAGGAGATCACGTATCCGAAGCCCTTGGAGAACATGCTGCAGGCCGCGTTCGACCAGTACCGGCAGGACGTGCCGTGGGCGAACGACTACTGGTTGAGCCCCAAGTCGGTGGTGCGCGACATGGTCGAAACCGCGTCCGATTTCACGGGATACATCGCCCGCTACAACATCGCGCGTTCCGAAGGCACGCTGCTGCGCTACCTGTCGGACGCGTACCGCGCGTTGGCGCGCACCGTGCCGGTCGAGAAGCGCGACGAACAGCTGGACGACATCATTTCGTGGCTGCGCGTGGTCGTGCGTTCGATCGACTCCAGCCTGGTCGACGAATGGGAGAACGCGGGCGCCGAGTCGGACGCGTCGGAGGCGGCTGCGACGCTTGCTGCGCCGGGCGCGAAGGATGCGGTGGTGGAGGATCGCCGCGGCCTGATCGTGCTGATTCGCAACGCGATGTTCCGTCGCGTGCAGCTCATGGACCTGGATCGTCCGGACGAGCTGGGCGCGCTCGACAAGGACTGGGGCTACGGCGTGCACGAATGGGAGGATGCGCTCGACGATTACTACGACGAGCACGAATACGTCGGCATCGACGCGGCCGCCCGTTCCGGCAAGCTGTTCATTCTCGACGATTCGCTCGAGAAGAAGGAGCATGCGTGGAAGGTGCGCCAGATCATCGACGACTCCGACGGCGACCATGACTGGGCCATCACCGGCACCGTTGACCTCGACACCACGCAGGAGACCGGCGAGGTGGTGTTCTTCGACTATCACGTCGGCAACTGAAATGCGGTTGCCGGGCTGCCGCCTTGCTACAAGGCCAAGGAAACGGCGTTGAGCAGCAGCAGATGGACGGGGTAGAAGGCGTAGAAGAACCATTTCATGCTTCTGCCCCGCTTGCCGTTGTACAGCAGTATGAACGGCAGCGCGGCTATCTGCATCCACTGATAGCTATGGGTGAACGGGTCTCCGCCTAGGTACATGGCCGGTAATCCCAGAGCCGCAAAAAGGCGGATGAGCAAGGTTGCCGCGCGCATATTGCGTGGTCGCTGGGTTTGCATGAGCATGACCGGTCCATGTAGCGTAGGCCTGTCGTGCGATGTAATCTCAATCCGGCATCGGCCATTGGCTTCAAGGACCGGTCGTCCTCGTTGATTGTCATCAGCTTTCGAGTATCGTGGTCGTCCTGCTTACCGTGACAATGTCGTCGGCTGATATTGCCGGCTTATGCTTGATGACGACGGTTTCGATCTGCGGTTTGTCGAGCGGATTCATCCTCAGCTCGCACAGCAAAGGAGTGCGTTCACAGGGAATGGTCCATGTGACGTGTGCCGGCGTTTCTGAAGCGCAGTGATCAATCCGGCATCGGCCATTGGCTTCAAGAACCGGCCGTCCGCTGATCGCTAATTCTTGAGCAAGATTGATTCCGCGTTCCTCGAGGATGCAGTCCATGTCAACGTTCATGGACAGCATTGGCTGAAGATGACGGTATGCGCGGATGACGTGCTGTTGAACGTCTTCACTGGATGCCGCATCCGGTTCGGCATGTTCCGCCGCCTTGGTGATCATGGCGGTCACTGCCTGCATCGCGTGTTCCGTCTCAGGCCAAAGCGGGTAAGACCTTCCCGCAACATTCGCCTCCTGCAACAGGACGTTCAGAGCGCGACGTGCGACCGTAAATGCCGGCGCGTATCGACCATTGGCGAGCACGACCATGCCAATGCCGGAGTCTTTGTGCCAGATCATGGCTGATCCGTATCCCGGATAACCGCCTGGATGGTAGACGATGTCTCCCAATCGAGGATCGTGTTCGACGAATAATCCATACCCGTACGAGGTGAATTCCGAAGTGTCCCGCACGCATAGTCTGCCGCGGCTGCTGCCGGATCGCAATACCGGGGGAATGGCGATATGACCGACCTGCATGATTCGACGATATGGCGCTGGGAGAATCGAACCTTCGGAATCGTCGTCATTTTCATAGGCATCGGCCAGCCACGTGGCCCAAGTCGCGATGTCTTCGACGGTGCTGATCACACCGCCGATAGACGAGTAGCTGCCGGGGTCGGTGAAGGGTTCGGTCACCCACTTGTCGTGCGACAGGCTGTGACCGGTGGCGATGTTCTTGACGCGACTGCATTGGTAATCGTAACTGGTATGTTCCATGCCGAGGGGGTTCAGGAATTCCGTTCGGACATACTCTGGCATCGATTTTCCACTGACCAGTTTGACGAGTTCGCCAAGAATCGCAAACCCGGTATTCGAATACTCGAAATCCTCGCCGGGGCTGAAAATGAATCGGAATCCTCGACGCATCAATGCCTGGAAGTCGGTTCTCGACAATGATTCCTGACGATCCGCCCAAGGGTCATCTGTGGCGAGTCCGGACGACATGGACATGAGCTGATGAATCAGAACCGGAAGATCATCCGATCTGTATGTCTTCAGACCCTTCAACTGCGGAACATACTCTTCCACCGGTCGGGAAATGTCGATTGTTCCCTCGGATGCAAGCTTCAGCACGGCTGCGATCGTGAAGCTCTTTGACATCGACGCAATGCGGAAAGCCGTGGAACTGGTCGGAACGTTTTCGTCGGATGCCGGTAACGTCGCGTTTTTGACGCCTCCGCCGCCGGAAAGAACAAGTCCGCTCCGATCGAATACGGCGTAAGCGTATCCCGGTGTCTTCCTTTCGCTAATGAGACCGGACAGGATGCGACGCACTTCTTGTGTTGCATCAATGGAAGGAAATGACATGTTAGTCCCCTCTCAATGGATGGGGGCACGGTTTTCGTTTGGAGAATCACCGTGCCCCCTGAAATTGGATAGTGGATGCGACTACTGGCGGCTCACCCACGTATTGGCCAGATCGTAGTTGCCGGTGGCATATACGCTGAATCCGTGAACACGGGAGTTCCAGCTGTACATGGCAGGCGAATAGAACAGGGCGGCGGATGGGGATTCGTCGTTCCAGATTTGCTGGATCTGCGTGTACAGTTCCTGACGCTTTGACTGGTCAGAGGTGCTTGCAGCCTCGTCGGCAAGTTTGGAGATCTCTTCGTTCTTGTAGTGAGAATACATGGCCTTGCTTCCGCCATTGTAATCGGCAACGAAACGGATGATCTCGTCCGGATCGATGATGTCAGTCGTGCAGTAGGAGAATCCCATGTCATAGTTGGCGTTGAGCATCGCGTCGGTCTTCGTGGCGCCGTCCATCTGCTTGATGGTCACCTTGATGCCGATTTTGTTCAGGTTCTCCTGAATGATCTGGGCCATGGAGCTATGGTTGGCGTTGCCGGATTCGGTCGCCAGTTCCACGGTGGTGCCGTTCGGATACTTGGACTGTTTCAACTCTTCCTTGGCTTTATCGAGGTCAAAGCTGATCATATTCTTCAACTTGTCGGCATGCGCCCACAGTGCGGGCGTCAGATAGGCTCCAGCTACTTCGCCATTGCCGTACAAGGTCGCCGAATTCAAGGCTTTTCGGTCGATCGCATAGGAGATTGCCCTGCGGAAATGAACATCATCGAATGGCGCTTTGGTCGTATTGAACGTCAGATAGTCAACGCGACTGGATTCAAATGCCTTGACCGTGACGTTCTTCGCCTTCTTCAGTGTTTTGATGGATGAGTACGGTGGGAATTCGTTGATGTCTGCCTGTCCGCCTTGGATTTGCAGCGCTCTCGTGTTGTCGTCGGGAACGACGCGGAACGTGACCGAGTCCAAGTATGGCTTGCCCTTGATGCGGTACTTGTCGTTCTTGACGAGTTTGAGATCCTGTCCCTTGGTCCAGCTGTCAAACTTGAACGGGCCGGAGCCGATTGGATGTTCCGCGAATTCTTCGGCGGTCTTGCCACCGTAATCAGCGGGGACGATCCCGTTCGAGCTGATCGCCAGATCGGAAAGAAGTGGTGTCCACGGAGTCTTGGTTTTGATCACGACCGTGTCGTCGCTGGGCGTTTCGATGGATGCGATGGATGAGTTCGTGAAATTGAACGGGGCACTGGGATCCGAAGCCTTTTCCAAACTAAACTTCACATCCTTGGAAGTGATCGGAGTGCCGTCCGAGAACGTGACGCCGTCACGGATATGGAACGTCCAAGTCAGGTGATCGGAAGATTCCTCATACTTATCGGCGACCGCCGGTTCTACGCCGCTGCCGTCGGCTTTTGGCAGGAACAGCGGTTCGTAGATCAATTCAACAACCCATATATCTAGATTCTCCGAAGATACGGTTGGAATCAGGCTGGTAGCGTCGCTGCTGCGAACAACGACAAGGTCACCACCGGACTGCGGTTTGCTCTCGTCCACTTTGGCGGCTGCTGACGTGCCGGAACCGCAGCCGGAAAGCGCGAGTGTGCAAGCTGAAACCGCGGCGATGAGCGCTGTGATTAGACTCTTCCTTTTCATGGTATTTCCTCTCTCGTGATGTTGGTTGATGTGGTAGTTTTAACTGACCTTGCAGGCGACGTAATGGTCTTGTTTGGTGTCGACGCTCAGCAATGACCATTTGCACCTGTCTTTGGACGGGTCGAAGTAAGTTCCCGTATTGCCGTCTGGAAGGATCGTGTGCTCGGGGTCTTGCACCGAAGGCACTACCGTCTGCCGTCCGTCAAGACGGGGCACTGCGGAGAGCAGACGTCGAGTGTACGGATGCAGCGGATTGGAGAAAAGCTCTTCTGTGGAGGCTTCCTCTACGATGCAACCAAGATAGATGACGGAGATTCGATCGCAAATGTTGTGTACGACCGCCAGATTATGAGCGATGAACAGTATCGTGATGCCCTGTTGGTCTCTCAGGTCGAGCATGAGATTGATGATGCCAGCCTGAACGGAAACGTCCAGCGCGGCTACGGCTTCATCGGCAATCAGCAGACTGGGGTTCGCTGCCAAGGCTCTTGCAATCGCAACGCGTTGCCGTTGCCCGCCGGACATGCTGTCCGGTTTGTTGTCCAGAAATGCCTCCGGCAGCTGCACCAGATCCATGAGCTCCTTGCAACGGTTTTCAATCTGGTCTTTCGGAGCAGTGTGGTGGAATTTGATGATTTCGGAAAGGACGTCGCGTACGGTGAATCGTGGATCCAAGGATGCATACGGATCCTGAAACACCATTTGGATTTCACGACGCTGCTCCTTGGAACGTCGGTCGTCCAAGGCAGTCCCGTCAAATACGACCGCGCCTGATGTAACCGTCTGGAGACCGCAAACGGCACGGGCAAACGTTGATTTCCCAGACCCCGATTCGCCGACCAATCCGTGGATTTCACCATTGGAGACCAACATGGATGCCGCATTGAGAGCGTGGACGGTCTGCCGTTTTTTGCCGTGTCCGGTATTGAACGACACGGTCAGGTTCTGCGCGTCAAGCAGGTATGGGGATGACATATCACGCCTCCTTGTCTAATGGATGAGTGCAGGAAATGAATCGGCTGTGACCGATACGGACCGGATGCACTATGCCGGTGCAGGCGCTGGTGGCATACGAGCAGCGAGGCGCAAACGGGCAGCCGTCCGGTCGTTCGGACAACAGCGGGGCGGTGCCGGGAATGGGTTCGAGCCGTTTGGCCGGACCGTCAATCAGCGGCGTGGAATGCAAAAGTGCAGCCGTATACGGATGGTCCGGGTGAGCGAACACGTCGTGTACGGAACCGCGCTCCATGACCTGACCGGAGTAGAGCACCGTCACCGTTTCGCAGATGTTGGCGACCACCGCCATATCGTGGGTCACGTATAGCAGCGCAATTCCCATTTCTCGGCGCAAACTAGTCAGCAGATCGATAACCTGCTCCTGCACGGTAACGTCCAATGCGGTCGTTGGTTCGTCGCACAGAATGAGCTTGGGTTTGCAGGCTATGGCGGAGGCAATCATGACGCGTTGTCTCATGCCTCCGGACAGTTCGAATGGATAGGCGTCCACGCGGTGTTCCGGGTCAACGATGCCGACCTGCCCCATGAGTTCGATGGCCTGATTGCGCGCCTGCCTGGAATCCAAGCCAAAATGTTCCTGCAGCCCGTCGGTGATCTGTTCTCCCACCCGCATGATCGGGTTCAATGCGACGGCCGGCTCCTGAAAGATCATGCTGATGCCAGTGCCGCGAATGGAGCGAAGCTTTCGTGGATCGGCAAGCAGATTGTCTCCGTCGAAGATAATCTCGCCGGAATCGACTTGCGCATTCTTCGGTAGCAGGCCGATCACCGATCGCAACGTCATGCTTTTGCCGGAACCGGACTCGCCGACCAATCCTTCCGCACCGCCCGCCGGCACGTCCAGCGTCACGTGGTCAAGTACGTTGATCTTGCGACCGTGCTGTCGAAGGCTGACGCATAGATCATTGATTTGTAGAATCGGATCGCTCATGATCAGCTCCTCGCTTTGATGATGTTGGAAAGTCCGTCGCCAAGGAATGAAAGACCCAAGCTGAACAGGACGACGGTCAAACCGGGAATCAGCGTCAGCCAGCTGCTGCCGCTGAGAATGAACTGCTGACCGTCGCTCATCATTTGCCCCCAATCGGGAGTGGGAGGAACGATGCCCAAGCCGAAGAAGCTGAGGGTGACGATCACGTTCACGTTCATGACGATGTCGCTCATCACATATACGACCGATTGGCTCAGCGTGTTCGGCAGAACGTGGCGGAGAATGATCATCCACGTTGGCAAGCCGGAAGAAACGCATGCGTCGATGAATTCCTTGCGACGCACCACCATCGCCTCGCCTCGGACGATTCGCGCATAGGCGACCCAGCTGACGGCGCTGATGGCAATGTAGATGCTTTTGGTGCCATTGCCGATCGCGAACACGAGGGCAATCACCAGCACGTAGAACGGGAACGCGGTCACGATATCGGCGAGACGCATGACGATCACGTCGAACCATTTGCCGAAATAACCGCATAACGCGCCGATCAGGGAACCTGCGACGAAGGGGATAATCGCCGCAATGAGGGTTACGCTCAAATCGGTTCGTGCGCCGTAGAGCAGCCGTGACAGCACGTCACGACCAAGATTGTCCGTACCCAATACGTGACCGGCCGATCCTGGCTCCAACAGCACCGCCGTCATATCCTGATCGGTGGGGGAGTATCGAGTCAACAACGGCGCGCATATGGCGCACAGGACAATGAATCCGACAATGACAACACCCAACCAGAGCTGCAGGTTACCCCGGCGAAGAAATTCCGGGAATGCGATCCGATTGAGCAGTGGTTCCTTAACCGTGGGAATCGCCGCGGATTTCGCTATGGTGCTCATTTCAACTCAACCTCACCCTCGGATCAACCAATGAATATGCAATGTCGGTCAAGAGATAGACCAGAACGACGATGATGGCGAACACCAACGTGCAGACCTGCACTACAGGAAAGTCTCGTGTAAGAACGCCCTGCATCATTGTGGCGCCCATGCCGGGGAGCGCGAATACGTTCTCCACGATCAGCGAACCGCCGGCCAACGCCCCTACATTGATACCGAACACACTGATGCCGGAGACGCTGCCGTTTTTCAACACGTAGCGGATCAGCATGCGACGTTCGCTCAACCCTTTGGATTTGGCGAAGTTGACGTATTCGCTGTTCAGCGCATCGATAAGCGACGAACGAAGACTTTTGACCATGGTCGGAATAAGCGTCAAAGATACAGTGAGGGAGGGGAGCACCAGAGAGACGAAGTGCTCTCCCGTCGTCGAGCCGTATCCGCCCACTGGGAAGATTCCCGCGTTAACCGACAGGTAAATGATCAGCATGGTGCCCACCCAGAACTGTGGCATGCCCTGAGCCAATGCGTTTACAATGCGAACGATCCAATCGGCGACGCCATTTTCATGGGTCGAGGCGATCATGGCAAGAGGCACGGAAATAGCGGCAGCCAAAACTGCTGAGAATAGCATGAGCAATAAGGTGAGAGGGATGCGCTGTCCCAGCAAAGTGGAAATCGGAGTATGAAAGTGTAATGACTGTCCGAAATCTCCAGTGAAGAGGCCGCTCATAAAAGATAAGTATTGGTCAAATAATGGTTTATCCAAACCTCACTGGTGCCGCAATGCGGCAACGGCTTCAGGTGTCGCTCGATTCCCTAAATACGAGGAAGCTGGGTCGCCGGGAGTGATGTGGATAAGGAAAAATGTAATCGTCACTACACCAAATACGACAGGTATTAAGAGGGCTAATCTTTTGAGAATATAACGTCCCATTATCGACTCCAATCTCCTGGAATGTATCAGATATTTCATTCCTTTCGAACCTGTTGAGAACGGTATATCCAAATGTTGTTTCTGAATTATGTCTCGTGAATTTCAGTTGTCCCCTGAAATGGTATTTATGTTCATGAATATGATCATCGCTTTAATGGTTGAAAAAATGGGGGTATTAAAATTGATTAGGAATCTACGATGATGTAATCAAAAAGCACATTGCCTGTATTAAACTTATTTGCGTTTGATATGTAATCAACCTTTAACATTCGGCACAGCAGAGCAACGTGGCGTTAATCCATTGGATGTGATGGAAACACGCGTCCCGTAATCTTTGCCGGAAAGCCGGTAGAGTTAAGGAGCGGACAATGGGAATGGACGGGCGGGTCAGCGATCACATTCCAGTCAATGTTCTTGTGCAAAAAATTCGCGACATCATTGGTCGAGAACAGCTGCTACCTGGGGAGAAGCTTGATACCGAACGTCACTTGGCCGCTTGTTTTCACGTGACTCGTTATGATATACAAAGCGCGTTGTCGATATTGGAATCTGATAAGGAAATCATCCGCAAAATAGGACGAGACGGCGGAATTTTCGTGTCGGACGGTAGACTGGAACGTAACTTTAACACTTTGGAATCCTTGCCGGTCATTGCAAAACGACAAGGATTGGAAATAACTTCTCGAGTTCTTAAGGCTGAGACCATTCCGGCGGCGCCATCGGATATTCGCGTGTTCTCACTGGATGACGCCAATCCGACGATTTACAGCATAACCCGATTGCGCTCCACTGGAGATCGGCCATTATCGCTTGAGGCCAACCGTTTCCCGGCAAAATTATTCCCTGACCTGCTTGACCATGATCTCGCTCAGCCGCTTTATGCGATTTTTGAACGGTATTATCGGATACGCCCGGCAAACGTGGATGAAGACCTCGAATCCGTGCTGCCCAATAATGAGGAAGCCTGCCTGTTGTCGATACCTTCAGCGACGCCCCTCATTCGAATACATCGAACAACATCCGACCGCAACGGGATCGCATTCGAACGTTCCTCAGAACTTTTCATCGCGGATCGTGTGAGATTCACCATGCACCATTCAGGATATGTCCGATTATCGGCGACAAGGTGAGGCGCTCGTGCGGCAACATGAGCACCAGAAAAGAAACGCCGTCATATCTTCCGCTACGTTGCTGCGACTCGTTCGACTCGTCGACTGACAGTACAGCTTCGAGGATGCGATCATGCCGTCAATAAGAACAATCGGACAAAATGCAACGCTTCAAATTTCTTGGTTCTTGGTCGCCAGTTCTTGGTCGCCAGGCATCCTGCCCAGAAGGCGCTTTTCTCTTGCCTCTCTAACGGCTCGGCGGCACGCCCGCCCCCATGAAAACGACGAGGGCGCCCTTTATGCCCAACGCAACCGTATAACGCGTAACCGCAGCCGATGCATCATCGAACAGACGTTCGATGCGTGGTGTAGGATGATGGACCATGAGCGATAACGACCTGTTTGACGCGACGGACGTGCCCGAGGACATGACGCGGCCGCTGGCGGTGAGGATGCGGCCGGGCACGCTGGACGAGGTGGTCGGCCAGCGCCAGGTGCTGGGGGAGGGTTCGCCACTGCGCCGGCTCGCCAACCCCGCGTCCAAAGGATCGCTCGCCGCGCCCAGCTCGATCATCCTGTTCGGACCTCCCGGAGTGGGCAAAACCACGCTCGCCTACATCGTCGCCAAACAGTCCGGTCGCGCGTTCGAGGAACTCTCGGCCGTCACGTCCGGCGTCAAGGACGTGCGCGACGTGCTCGCCCGCGCTCGCCAGCGGCTCGTCGCAGAAGGCAAGGAAACCGTGCTGTTCATCGACGAGGTGCACCGTTTCTCCAAATCGCAGCAGGACGCGCTCCTGCCCAGCGTCGAAAACCGCGACGTCACGTTCATCGCCGCCACCACCGAAAACCCGAGCTTTTCGGTCATCAAGCCGCTGCTGAGCCGCTCCGTCGTCGTCAAGCTCGAATCGCTCGAACCGGACGATCTGAAAACGCTTATCACGCGCGCCGTCGACGACAGGCGCGGGCTCAAAGGCGAGGTGAAGATCGGCGACGACGCGATCGACGAGATCATCCGGCTCGCCGGCGGCGACGCGCGCAAGACGCTCACCATCCTCGAAGCGGCGGCAGGCGCGGCCACCGGCGACCAGCAGCGCAAAAAAGGCGCGCGCAAGCCGATCATCACGCCCGACATCGTCAGCAAGGTCATGGACGTGGCCACCGTGCGCTACGACAAGGACGGCGACGACCACTACGACGTCATCTCCGCGTTCATCAAATCCATGCGCGGCTCCGACCCGGACGCCGCCATCCACTATCTTGCGCGCATGCTCAAGGCCGGCGAGGACCCGCGGTTCATCGCCCGGCGCATCATGATCGCCGCGGCCGAAGAGGTCGGCATGGCCGCGCCGCAGATCCTGCAGGTCACGGTGGCCGCCGCGCAGGCCGTCGCCATGATCGGCATGCCCGAAGCGCGGATCATCCTGGCCGAAGCGACCATCGCCGTGGCCACCGCGCCCAAATCGAACGCCAGCTACAACGCCATCAACCAGGCGCTCGCCGACGTGGATGCCGGGCTCATCGGCCAGGTGCCGCTGTACTTAAGGAACGCCCCCACCAAGCTCATGAAGGAATGGGGCAACCACGAAGGATACAAGTACGCGCACGACTGGCCGGGTGCGGTCGCCCCGCAGGAATACCTGCCCGAGGAGCTGCGCGGGCGCGAATACTATCATCCCAACGATCGCGGCTACGAGCACGAGGTCGGCCCGCGACTGGAGAAGATCCGCCGCATCCTGCACGGCGGCGAATGACGGCGCCATTGCCGTGCCACGACGTTCCACCAGACATTACCCGTCCGACACGCCTTGCGTACCGGTTCCCGGCCGAGGGAATCAAGGCCCCACCGGCATCGCGCGCGATACCGATCCCATCAGGCACTCGTCCGATACGCGCCAAAACGTGAAGCGTCCATTAAGATGAGGGAAGTACTTGACACGAGACAAAGGGGCTGGTGCAATGACGCAGGGCAGTGACGGCGCGACCGCGACGGGTGCGGGAGAGACGGAGACGCGCACGATTCTGATCGTGGACGACGATCAGGCATTGGGGGAGATGCTGTCGATCGTATTGGAAAACGAGGGATTCCGCACCGTCACCTGCCTGGACGGCCTGCGTGCGGTCGAAGTGTTCCCGCTCGTGCGCCCCGACCTGATCCTGCTCGACGTGATGCTGCCCGGACTCGACGGCGTGGGCGTGGCACGCGCGATCCGCGAAACCTCCAACGTGCCGATCATCATGCTCACCGCCAAATCGGACACGCAGGACGTGGTCGCCGGACTCGAGGCCGGCGCGGACGACTACGTGGCCAAACCGTTCAAGGTCGTCGAGCTGCTCGCCCGCATCCGCGCGCGCTTCCGCATCGCCGCGCCCGCGAACGGCGCCGGCGTCGGCGCAAACGGCGGAAGCGAAACCGTCGGCGCGAACGGAACACCGTCGAACCGCATCGAACGCGGTCGCATCGTCATCGACCGGCTCGAACACACCGCCACCAAGGACGGGTGCGACCTTGCGCTCACGCCCATGGAATTCCAGCTCCTGTTCGAACTCGCCTCCAACGCGGGCGAGGCGATCAGCCGGGCCAGCCTGCTCAAACGCGTGTGGGGCTACGACAATGCGGGCGACACGCGGCTCGTCAACGTGCACGTGCAGCGCCTGCGCGCCAAGGTCGAAACCGATCCGGAAAACCCGCGGATCGTGCAAACCGTGCGTGGCATCGGCTACAAGTTCGTCACGCCCGAGCTCGGCTGACCGGGCCGGTCGCAGCCACAGCACCGCCAGCACCACCAGCAGCATCACCAGCACGCACGCCGCCATCGATCACCATGAACGCATCGGTCACCTTCAGACACCTGTTCCATCCGTTCCGGCTCGTCCGTCGTGGACGGGCCGAAATCCGCCGTTCACTGCAGGCACGCACCGTCGTGCTCGTCGTCGCCGTGTCGCTGGCGGTCGCGGTCATCTTCTCGCTCGTCTCGACCGTGTCCGTCCGATCGTCGCTGCTCGACCAGGTCAGCGCGCAGGCCGGCAGCGACTTCGCCAGCCAGGTCGAACAGGCGCAGCGCAACGTCGACTCGGCCGACACGTCCGCCGGCGGCCAATACCAGCAGCTCGTCAACGACATGGCCTCCAGCCTCCAGTCGGACGGCGCGTCGAACCTCGTGGGCGTGTATCTGTGGAGCCGCAGCACGTCACGGCATTCGATCATGCCGGTGTCCACCGAACCCGCGTACACGGACCTCATCTCCGACGGCATGCGCTCCGCAGTCGCCGCGGGCGGGGAAGGCAGCGTCTTCTATCAGCCGGTCGCGCTTACGGCGGGGGACGCGGCGCGAGGCGGCCCGCCCGGCGCCGTGCTCGGCACCATGCTGCAAATGCCCGTCGTCGGCGACCTGGAACTGTTCTTCATCTACTCGTACGCAAGCCAGCAGTCGGCGCTCGAACAGATCCAGATCAACCTGATCCTCATCAGCGTGCTGCTCAGCGTCGTGATGGGACTGCTCATGTGGGTGGTGATCCACCGCATCATCACGCCAGTCGAACGCGTCGCCGTCGCCGCGGAAACACTCGCATCCGGCGACCTGGACGCGCGCGTCGACGTGGACCGCAACGACGAAATCGGCACCCTGCAACGATCGTTCAACGAAATGGCCGTCGCGCTCAACCAGAAAATCGACGAACTCGAAGCAGCCGGCGCCTCCCAGCGCAGGTTCGTCTCCGACGTCAGCCACGAACTGCGCACCCCCGTGACCACCATGCGCATGGCCTCCGACCTGCTCGACCTGCGCAAGGACACGTTCGACGCGACCACCAGACGCACCGTCGAACTCCTGTCCGGACAGATCGGCCGCTTCCAGAACATGCTCGCCGACCTGCTCGAAATCTCCCGCTACGACGCCGGATACGCGGCGCTCGACCTGACCGAGACGGACGTGCGCGAACCCATCGGCGAGGCCGTCGACCAGATGCGCGGCATCGCGCAGGCCAAAGGCGTGCCGCTGCGCGTCGACCTGCCGAACGTACAGGTGTTCGCGCGCATCGACGCGCGGCGCATCACGCGCATCATCCGCAACCTGCTCAACAATGCGGTGGATTTCGCCGAAGGCCGTCCGGTCGAGATACGGCTCGCCGCCAACCGCAAGGCCGTGGTGGTCAGCGTGCGCGACCACGGCGTCGGCATGACCGTCGACCAGTGCGCGCACGTGTTCGACCGGTTCTGGCGCGCCGACCCGTCGCGTTCGCGCACGACCGGCGGATCTGGTCTCGGCCTGTCGATCGCGCTCGCCGACGCGCAGCTGCATCAGGGCACGCTCGCCGTGCGATCCAAGCCGGGGGAGGGCACGTGGTTTCTGCTGTCGCTGCCGCGCGACCCGGACCGCGGCAGCGTGCCGCGCGCCGATCTGCCCGTGGCGTTCGCGCAAAACGCCGCTGGAGCAGCCGCGGAAGGCCGCATCGGCACGACCGGCGGCGCGGATGACGATGACGCGGCCGGAACGGCAGACGAGGGGACGCGTGGTGAGATGCGTGGGGAGACGCGTGGGACGACCGGTAGCACGGCAGGAGAGACGGAGCGGATGGAGATCGTCGGCGGGTTCGGCGTGGCCGACAACGGTTTCGCGGACTACCGCGACGGTCGGGAAGGAGCGGGCCGATGATCGGCATGATTCCAAGCGTTCGACGTTGCAACCGACCCTGCGATCGACCGTGCGGCCAGCCTCGCGGCCGACGTGCGGTTCGCCGCGTTCGGCGCATTCGTCGCGGAGCCGCCGCGATCGCCGCCATGCTCGCCATCGTGTGCATGATCGGCGCGTGCTCCAGCCCGTTCGCCCTGCCCACCTCCGGCGACGTGCGCACGCTCCAACCGGTACTGCGCCAGTCGAAACGCGTGTACACCACGCCCGACGGGCCCGAAACCGACGCCCAGCCGGAAGCCATCGTGACCGGATTCCTCGACGCGCTGCCGGCCGGCGTGCAGGACGACGGCTATCGGGTCGCGCGCGAATTCCTCACCGACAGGGCCGCGGAATCATGGAACGGCGACAAGTCCGCCGTCATCCACGACGGCACCGTGTCGACCCGCCGCAAAACCAACTCGACCGGCACCTCCGACACGCAATCCGACGGCAGCGTCATCATCGCCGTCAGTGTGAACGCGACCGGCCGACTCGACAAGCAAGGCCTGTTCTCCGCCGCCGGCGCGGGCGACACCACGGTCGACTACCGGCTCGTCCGGCAGGACGGACAGTGGCGCATCAGCGAGCTGCCCGACGGCGTGATCATTTCGGAATCCGATTTCGAACAGGTCTACCGGCAGGTGTCCGTGTACCGCACCGACCGCACGCGCGCCGTGCTCATCCCCGACGTGCGCTGGTTCAGCTGGCGCAACTGGCGCACGCTGGCCGTGCGCGAATCGCTCGCCTCGCCTCCGGACTGGCTTGCCGGCGCGGCCGTCGACCTGAACACGGCCGGCGTGCGGCTCGCCGTGAACACGGTGCCCATGACCGACGGCGACATGCACGTGCAACTGACCGACGACATCGCGGACATGAACGACGACGACCGCGCGCTGCTCGTGCACCTCATACGGCTCACGCTCGGCGACGGCACAGCCAGCGACGCGGTGAAGGTCACGTCCGACAACGGCGACTATTCCGCCGCGGACGACGGCATGATGCTCGCCGCGTCGCTGCCGGTCACCGGCATGTACACGCTGAGCGGCGGCAACGTGGTCTCGCTCCGGTCGGCCTCGCCGCTGCGAGTCGCGCAGACCGGCGGTTTCGACGGGGCGCTCGGATTCGTGTACGCGGACGGCGGGGGAGCCGTGCTGCGCGCCGACCATGCCGTCGAATGCATTGCCGACGACGGCTCGTCGTGCGGGCTGCTGTTCGGCGGACGGCGGATACGTGCGATTGTCAAGGGCGCGGACGGCGAAATATGGGCGGTCGGCGAGGATGGGCGCTCGCTGTTCGTTTCGCGCGGCGGAGTCACGTCGCGCGTCGCCGTGCCGTGGCTGGACGGTGATGCGGAGATGACCGCGATCGCCGTGTCGCCGGAGGGCTCGCGTCTCGCCGTGTCGCTGCAGGTTGCGGATGACGGCGACGGCGGGGGTGCCGCTGACGGCGACGATGATGCGGCCGTTGGCAATGCCGGCGGGAGCGCCGCTGATGGCGACGATGCGGGGACGGACGGCACGAGCGGGGTGGCCATGAGCGGCGTCGTGCGCGGCGATGACGGACTGCCCGACGCGCTGTCCGGAGATTACGCGTTGGCGGCCGCCCAATCCGGGGTCACGATGCTCACGTTCTACAACGACGTGATGCTCGTCTACGGCGAGGACGCGGACGCCGACGCCGACGGCGGCGTGCAGCCGGCGTTCCGCCAGATCGCGCCCGGCCCGGCCGAAGACCAGCAGCTGCCCGAGGACACGGTGGCGCTCGCCTCCGGCATGATCTCCTCGTATCGCCGGCTCGTCGCCCTCGACGCCAAGGGCATGGTCCGCTCCGCCAGCGGCTCCCTCGACGGCGCCTGGGCCTTCGCCGACTCGCAGGTCGCCGCCTTGTCCGCCCAATAACGGTCGATGACGTTCGGCAACGTCGTTCCGACGGGCGTTAGGGACGTTATGGAATTGTGATGGTTCCGTTATCGAACCGTTATCGCTGTGGATTGAATCGAGTTATGCGCGTCGGCATACTTGAGACTGTCAGATGACGAAGGAAGTCATCAAGCAGACGGAGGAACGGTCCTCCGAACGCAAGGAAACACAGCTCGAGGAGGAGTGTTCCATGAAGAACTGGAAGAAAGCCATCGCCCTGATCGCATCGATGTCCGCGCTCGTGTCCATGGCGGCCTGCGGTTCGGCCAACGGGGCCAGCGGCGGCAACGGCGGCAAGAAGGTCGTCGGCTTCGTGGCCGTCGGCGCGGAAGGCGGCTTCCGCACCGCGAACGAGAACGACATCCAGACCGCGTTCAAGGACGCCGGCTTCGACCTGCGCTACTCGCCGACCACCCAGTCCGACCAGCAGAAGCAGATCCAGGCGTTCAACAAGTTCGTCAACGACGAGGTCGACGCGATCATCCTGTCCTCCACCGAGGACTCCGGCTGGGACGACTCCCTCAAGAAGGCCGCCGAGGCCGAAATCCCGGTGTTCACCGTCGACCGCGACGTGGACGTGCAGGACGCCGCCGCCAAGAAGGCCATCGTCTCCCACATCGGCCCGTCGAACGAATGGTGCGGCCAGCAGGCCGCCGAATTCCTCAACAAGCAGTTCCCCGACGGCGGCAACGGCCTGATCCTCGAAGGCATCGCCGGCCTGTCCGTCGTCAAGGACCGCCAGACCGGCTTCGACGAGAAGATCGCCTCCAACCAGAAGGTGCTCGAATCCCAGTCCGCCAACTGGTCCACCGACGAGGCCAAGACCGTGACCGCCGGCCTGCTCGACAAGTACAAGTCGCAGGGCGTGAACTGGATCTGGGCGCAGAACGACGAGATGGCGCTCGGCGCGGCGCAGGCCGTGGACGCGGCCGGCCTCAAGGGCAAGGTCACCATCATCGGCAACGACGGCACCAAGGCCGCCCTGCAGGCCGTGGCCGACGGCGAGCTCGCGTTCGACATCGAATACAACCCGATCTTCGGCAAGGAGACCGCGCAGGCCGTGCAGGACTACCTTGACGGCAAGGACGTCGAGCCGAACATCGAAATCGAATCGAAGACCTTCACCAAGGAGGAGGCGCAGGCCGCGCTCGACTCCGGCGAACGCCAGTACTGAGCCCCACTCCGGCCAATCGGTCTTATTCCAACGTCCCCTAACCTTTCCTGAAACAACCGAACTTGACGAACGGTGCGCGATCCGTAGCCAGATGCGCACCGTTCGCCATGTCAGGGCGAAACATCACAAAACGGTAACAATTTTCCCTCGCAAAGGCGAACACCATGACAGACAAGCAACCCATCGTCGTGATGAAGGGCATCACGATCGAATTCCCGGGCGTCAAGGCCCTGGACGGCGTGGACCTCACGCTGTACCCGGGCGAAGTCCACGCCCTGATGGGCGAAAACGGCGCCGGCAAGTCGACCATGATCAAGGCCCTGACCGGCGTGTACAAGATCAACGCGGGCACCATCCTCGTCGAAGGCCGGCCGCAGACGTTCAACGGCACGCTCGACGCGCAGAACGCGGGCATCGCCACCGTGTACCAGGAAGTCAACCTGTGCACCAACCTGTCCATCGGCGAAAACGTGATGCTCGGCCACGAAGCGCGCGGCCCGCTCGGCATCAACTGGAAGAAAACCCACGAGGAGGCCCGCAAGTACCTCGCGCAGATGGGCCTCGACCATCTCGACTCGCACGCGCCGCTGAGCTCCATTTCGATCGCCATGCAGCAGCTCGTCGCCATCGCGCGCGCCATGGTCATCGACGCGAAGGTGCTCATTCTCGACGAGCCGACCTCCTCGCTCGACGCGAACGAAGTGCAGGACCTGTTCAAGATCATGCGCAAGGTGCGCGATTCGGGCGTCGCGATCCTGTTCGTCTCCCACTTCCTCGATCAGATCTACGAGATCACCGACCGCCTGACCATCCTGCGCAACGGCAAATTCATCAAGGAGGTCATGACCCGCGACACGCCGCGCGACGAACTCATCGGCATGATGATCGGCAAGTCCGCCGCCGAACTGAGCCAGATCGGCGCGAAGAAGGAACGCCGTGCGGCCAAGGCCGGCGAAAAGCCGATCGTTTCGGTCAAGGGACTCGGCAAGAAGGGCGACATCAACCCCGCCGACCTTGACATCTACTCGGGCGAGGTCGTCGGATTCGCCGGCCTGCTCGGCTCCGGACGCACCGAACTCGGCCGTCTGCTGTACGGCGCCGACAAGCCCGACTCCGGCACGTACGAGCTCAACGGCAAGCAGGTCGCGATCGGCGACCCGTACACCGCGCTCAAGAACAAGATCGCCTACTCGACCGAAAACCGGCGCGACGAGGGCATCATCGGCGACCTGACCGTGCGCGAGAACATCCTCATCGCCCTGCAGGCGACGCGCGGCATGTTCAAGCCGATCCCGAAAAAGGAAGCCGACGAGATCGTCGACAAGTACATGAAGGAACTCAACGTCCGCCCCGCCGACCCGAACAAGCTCATCAAAAACCTGTCCGGCGGCAACCAGCAGAAGGTGCTCATCGCCCGCTGGCTCGCCACGCATCCCGAACTGCTCATCCTCGACGAGCCGACCCGAGGCATCGACATCGGCGCCAAGGCCGAAATCCAGCAGGTCGTGCTCGACCTGGCCGCTGAAGGCATGGGCGTCGTGTTCATCTCCTCCGAACTCGAAGAGGTCGTGCGCCTCTCCGACGACATCGAGGTCATGAAGGACCGCCACAAGATCGCCGAAATCGACAACGACGACACCGTCTCCCAGCAGACCATCGTCGAAACCATCGCCAACACGAACGTCAACGGAAAGGAGGCATGAGATGGCAACCGCTAAACGCGGCAACAACGCCGGAACCGGCATCGCCGCACGGTTCGACGCCCGCAAGCTGCTCGGCAACAACCTCACCTGGTCGGTCGTGGCGCTCGTCATTCTGATCGCCCTGTGCACCATCTTCGACCCCAGCCACGAATTCCTCTCGCTGCACTGGAACAAGAACACCGGAGGCCTGTCCGGCCCGCTCATCACCATGCTGCAGGAATCCGCGCGCTACCTGATGATCGCCACCGGCATGACGCTCGTCATCTCCACCGCCGGCATCGACCTGTCCGTCGGCTCCGTGATGGCCGTCTCCGGCGCGGCCGCCATGCAGCTGCTCACCAGCGGCATGAACGTGTGGGCCGCGATCCTCATCTCCCTGCTCATCGGCCTGCTGCTCGGCTGCATCAACGGCGCGCTCGTCTCGATCCTCGGCCTGCAGCCGTTCATCACCACGCTGATCATGATGCTCGCCGGACGAGGCATCGCCAAGGTCATCACCTCCGGCGAAAACACCGACGCCTCCCGCGTGGCCGGCAGCGAACCGCTGCGCTGGCTCGCCAACGGCTTCGTGTTCGGCCTGCCCGTCAACTTCCTGCTCGCCCTGCTCATCGTGATCCTCGTCGGCCTGCTGTGCCGCAAAACCGCCATGGGCATGATGATCGAATCCGTCGGCATCAACCCCGAAGCCAGCCGCATGACCGGCATCAAACCCAAGAAGATCCTGTTCATGGTCTACGCGATCTCCGGCCTGCTCGCCGCGGTCGCCGGACTGTTCGCCACCGCGTCCGTGATGCGCGTCGACGTGTCCAAAACCGGCCAGGACCTCGAAATGTACGCGATCCTCGCGGTCGTCATCGGCGGCACGTCCCTGCTCGGCGGCAAATTCTCCCTCGCCGGCAGCGCGCTCGGCGCCATCGTCATCGCCATGATCCGCAAGACCATCATCACCCTCGGCATCGATTCGGCCGCAACCCCGGCCTTCTTCGCCCTCGTCGTGATCGTCATCTGCGTGATGCAGGCACCCAAGATCCACAACCTCGGCGCCGAAATGAAACGCAGGCGCGCGCTCAAGGCACAAGCAAAGGCGGTGGCAGCATGACCTCTGCAACGGCAAACCCGGCAACCCGGAACAACCTCAAGACCAAGTCCCGGGCCAAGAAGCCGGCACTCAGAATCAACACCCAGATGATCCCGACCATCGCGGCCGTGGTGATCTTCATCTGCATGATCATCATGGGACAGGCGCTCTTCGGCACCTACACGAGCCTCGGCTTCATCTCCTCCCTGTTCATCGACCACGCGTACCTAATCATCCTCGCCGTCGCCATGACCCTGCCGGTCCTCACCGGCGGCATCGACCTGAGCATCGGCGCGATCGTCGCCATCTGCGGCGTCGTCGGCATGACCCTGCTCAACCAGGGCGTCAACTCGTGGCTCGTGATCGTCGTCATGCTGCTCATCGGCCTCGCGTTCGGCGCGATCGCCGGCACGCTCATCGAGGAATTCAACATGCAGCCGTTCATCGCGACGCTGTCGACCATGTTCCTCGCCCGCGGCATCGCCGCCATGATCTCCACCGACTCGCTCATCGCGCCGGAAAACAACAACTATGGCTGGATCGCCACCACCATCAAGATCATCGACAATCCGAAGATCAAGAACGACCTGTCGATCAATGCGGGCGTGATCATCGCCGCGATCGTGGTCGCCGGCGGCTACATCCTGCTGCACAAGACGCGCACCGGACGCACCATCTACGCGATCGGCGGCTCCCGCTCCTCCGCGGAACTCATGGGCCTGCCCGTCAAGCGCACCCAGCGCATCATCTACCTGACCTCCGGCACGCTTGCCGCGCTCGCCGCCATCGTGTACACGGCGAACATCGGCTCCGCGAAGAACACGGTCGGCGTCGGCTGGGAGCTCGACGCGGTCGCATCCGTGGTCATCGGCGGCACGATCGTCACCGGCGGCTTCGGCTACGTGCTCGGCTCCGTGATCGGCGCGCTCGTGCGCTCCACGATCGACCCACTCACCTCTGACTTCGGCGTGCCGAGCGAATGGACGACCATCGTGGTCGGCCTGATGATCCTGATCTTCGTGGTGCTGCAGCGCGCGGTCACCGCGGTCGGCAAGAAGGAGTAGCGCCTATACGACCATACTGATTGCTCTTCTCTTTCCTTTCTCCTGTGCGTGGGGCGCGACCGGTGCTTGCCGGCCGCGCCCCACGGTTTTTGTTGTGCCGCGTTGTTGCGCTGCGTGCTGCCGTGTTGCTGCCGTGTTGCGTCGCGCCGTGTTGCGTCGCGCGCGGCTGTCGATATGTGCCCGGTGCATTTGTCCAGCGCGGTCGGCTAAGGTGTGCGGTGGTTAGGGGCGGAAGCGGATGGCCGGAAACCGGTTGCGATCCGTCGAGACAAGACGCCCGGACGGTTGGCAAACCACATTCCGATAGGCTTATGACCGCGTGTGGCCGCCGCCATGCGACTCGCCGTCACGGTCATGGGAGACGAGAGCAAGAAACGGGAGTACGTATGGAATCGCCTACGACACGTCAGGCAGGCAATACCGAAACGGAACGCACCGACATCACGCACAACACCGATACCGGACACGCGACGTCCGCCGCACGCCCCGACGAGCGTATTCCGCTCAGTCTGATCGGCTCGATCGTCGCCGTCGGCTCGCTCGCGTTCGTCGGCATCCTCACCGAAACGGTCATGACCGTGCTGTTCCCGCAGCTCATGGTCGAATTCAACGTCAACACGGCCACCGTGCAGTGGATCACCACGATCTACCTGCTCGTCGTCGCGGCCACCATGCCGCTCTCGTCGTTCCTCAACCGCCGGTTCACGCTGCGCTCGCTGTTCGTCGCGGCCGTCGCATTGGCCGTCACCGGCTCGTTCATCATGATCGTCGGCCACGCGTTCCCGCTCATCCTGCTCGCGCGCGTGATCCAGGGCGTCGGCTCGGGCATCGCCACGCCGCTCATGATGAACATCATTCTCCAGCAGGCGCCGCGTTCCAAAGTCGGCCAGCTCATGGGCGTGGGCTCTCTGGTCATCACCGTCGCGCCGGCCATCGGCCCGACCGTCGGCGGCGCGATCTCCAGCGTGCTGCCGTGGCGCGCGATCTTCGTCATCGTCATTCCGATCGTGCTCCTGCTGTCCCTGCCGGTCGGCCTGCGCTGCATCCGTCAGACGCGCCCGACCGAAGCGGCGCAGCTCAATCCGCTGCAGTTCGTCGCGATCGTGCTTGCCCTGTGCGGGCTGATCTTCGCGCTCAACCAGGCCGGCGTGGCCGTGAGCGAGGCCGTGTCCGGCGGCTCGGGCGCGTCCGCGGCACTGCGTCCGGCGATTCTAGCCGTGGTCAGCCTGATCGTCGGCGTCGGCTCGCTGCTGTTCTTCGGCTGGTCGTCGAAACGCTCGTTCTCGCCGCTGATCCGTCTCGGCTGGCTGCGTGACCCGGTCGTGCTGCTGCACTTGCTGCCGTACCTGCTGCTGCCGATCAACGGCATCGGATTCGGCTACGTGATCACGAACGTGGCGCAGATGTCGCTCGGCACGACCGCGTTCGTGGCCGGCGCGCTCGTGCTGCCGGGCGCGCTGATCGGCGCGTTCTTCGCGCCCGTGGGCGGCATGCTGTACGACCGGTTCGGCGCGCCGCGACCGGTGCTCGCCGCGATCGGCACGGCCACGCTCGGTCCGATTCTGCTGCTCGTGTTCTCCATGAACCTTACGCCCGGGCTGTTGGCCGGATTCTACTTCATTTTCGGCCTGTGCTATGCGCTCGGCTATTCGAACATCATGACCAGCGCGCTGAGCGGCATCGACCGCGAATTCACGCCGGACGGCAACGCCGTGTTCCAGACGTCGCTGCAGTTCGGCGGCGCGGTCGGCACGGCCCTGTTCTCCACGATCCTCGGCGTGGCGCAGGCCGGCGCCGGCGAGGAGGGTTCGGCCGCGTTCCGCCACGCCACGGCGGTCGGCGGCGCTGCCGTGTTCGCCGTGATGATCGTGATCTGCGCGGTGTCGATCGTCTCGCTCGTCGCCGCGTTCCGCCTGCGCGCGGCGCGTGGCCGTTGAACGACGAGTCCATACAAATATATGAATAAATGCACATGACAACGCCCGGTCGGGAACGGAGCATTTCCGTCCCCGACCGGGCGTTGCCGACAAGCGTTGCGCGAGCGGTATGCGAGCTACTTGACGCGAATCGTCTGGCTGATGGAGTACGCCTCGCCCGGCTCGATCGTGACCGCGCTGTCGCGGTTCACCACGGCCTCGACGCACACGAAGTCATGCCATTCGCCTTCCATCAGATCGCCGATCTTGTTGCCGGCTTCCTCGCCCGGATTCCACACCACGGTCTGCGGCGAGCCGGACTTCTCCACCATGATCGTGCGATGTAGCGCCTCGTCGTGCACGAGCAGCGTGCCTTCCGACTGGTAGATGCGGTCGACCATCGTGCCGTCGAACGCGAGCGGGCTGGTCGTCTGCTCCTTCGGTGCGAAATCGTCGGCCGAATCCAGATACGGAGTGTCGACGAGGCCGGAAATCTGCGTGCAGCGCACGTCGCCCACATGCAGGTACGTGTGCATGGCCGCCTCGAACGTGAGCGGCGCGTCGCCCGTGTTCTCCACGGTGAGCGTCATGGTGAGCGTGTCGGAAACGGCCACGTCGTATTCGGCGTGGAACTTGGAGTCCGGCCCGGACGGGGTTTCGGCGAGCAGCTCCGGGGCGATCTCGTCGGATTCCAGCGTGTACAGCACATGGCGGTCGGTGAGCGTGTCGCGGTCGACATGCCAGAACGCGGTGCGGGCGAAGCCGTGTCGCGGGTTCTTGCCGGCCGGCTCGCCGTTCTCGTAGCCGAGGCCGAACCACGGGAAGATCACCGGAACGCCGCCGCGAATCGCCGTGCCCTCGCTGAGATACACGGCCTTGGGCTGCCAGACCACCGGCTCGTGGCCCTTGGGGGTCCAGGAGAGCACGTGCGCGCCGTAGTCGCTCACCAGTGCGGAACCATCTTCATTGACGATATTGCGAATGGTATATGTGTTATCCATTCGCCCAAGTATAGGCGTTCTGACTGGGTAACGCGGGTACTTGGGCGCGTGTCGGACAACGTTGTCGAACCCGTTTGCCGGATGGGGCGGTCGGGTCGGTCGGGCTGTTGGTTGGTCGAGCTGTCGGTTGGCCGGGTCGCTGGCTAGTCTGTCGGTCGATCGGGTCGCTGGTCAGTCTGTCGGTCGATCGGGTCGCCGGCCAGCCGAGCGGGTTGCCGGTCGGCCGAGCTGTCGGTCGGTCAGCGGGTCGACCTGGTTGCCGGTCGGGCTGCTGGTCGGTCTATCGGTCGGCTGAGTTGCTGACCGATAGACGGTCTGTCGGTCAGTCGAACTGTCTGTCGGTCAGTCGAACTGTCTGTCGGCCGGCCGAACTGTCTGTCGGCTGGCCGGGACATCCCGCCAGCTGTCTATCGGTCGAGACGGAATCCCTGACGAGAGGCCGGCTCGCCGACCGTACGGCCGGTCATGTCGGCGACCGCGTTCTTGGCGATCTGATCGCTGAACGCGTCCACCGGACGGTCCGTGTTGCGCAGATCGTAGTACTGGTGCACCTCGTCGTCGAACTCGGCGAGCGGTTCCAGCACGGTCGCATCGTCGGCCGGATACGCGTTCTCGAAGAACTGCATCGAACGCGGCATGCGCGGCTTCAGCGCCGGCTCCTGATCCGGCTTGCCGATCGCCAGTCCCAGCAGCGGATACGTGTATTCAGGCAGGTGCAGCACCTCGATCAGCCCGTCCACGTCGTTCAAGATCGAGCCGAGGATCACGCAGCCGAGACCGAGCGAATACGCGGCGGTTTCCATCGCATGCAGCGCGAACGCCGCATCGTTCTGCGCCTGCGTGAAACGGTAGCTGCCGGTGAGCGTGAACGCGTCGGCGTGCGTGTCGACGCCCTTGGCGGCTGCGATGGCCGCGTTGCGATGCTCGTCGAGCACGAACACGTACAGCAGGGGAGCGTCGGCGATGTACGGCTGATGGCCGAATTCGGCCAGCTTGCGCTTGACGGTCGGATCGCTGACGCGGATCGCGGACCAGTCGTTGAGGAACTGGCTGGACGCGGCGTGCTGCGCGACGGTTTCCAGCGTGGCGATGATGCTGTCGTCGAGCGGTTCCGGCTTGAACTTGCGGATGGAACGGCGGTTGAGGAGGGTGTCTACGGTTTCGTTGTGCATGATTTCGGTCATGGCTCCCATTCTCGCGCGTCTGTGGTGCGATATGCAACGCCGCTACGCTTGTGGCGTGAGCGATTTGTGCTCGGTGTGAGGCTGGCATTGTGCGGCTGGCAGCTAGGGCTGGTATCTAGGTTGGCGTTGGCACCTAGGTGATGTTTGGTTTGACCTCTGTCTTTGCGTGGCAGATCTGTTGGTTCTTTGACGAGTTGCTGCGCTAGGAGGGGTTTCTGCGTGGTGGATTGTCGAAGGTCTGTTGGTTTTGCTGCGTTGGGGGTTGATAGCGTGGCAGATCTGTTGGTTCTTTGACGAGTTGCTGCGCTAGGAGGGGTTTCTGCGTGGTGGATTGTCGAAGGTCTGTTGATTTTGCTGCGCTGCGGGTTGATAGCGTGGCAGATCTGCTGGTTCTTCAACAAATTGCTGCGCTGGGAGGGGTTTCCGCGTGGTGGATTGTTGGAGGTCTGTTGGGTTTGCTGCGCTGAAGGAGAACGACAAAGGAGAACAACGAAGGAGAACGACAAAGGAGAACAGCGAAGGAGCCTGACAAGGGAGACCGACAAGGGAGCTCGACAAAGGAGAACAACGAAGCGGACATGCCGTGCAGTCGGTCGGACGGGGTTGGCATAATGAGGCGCGTAATGCAGGGGAACCCGGCGACGGGTTGAGAAAGGCCGCAATGGCCTGACCCTTAGAACCTGTTGGCTAACACCAGCGAAGGGAGACATGTCATGGCCGAAGACGCCATCCAGTCCGCAACGTCCGCAACGTCCGCAGCATCCGCATCCGCGCCTGCCACCGAGCCCGCCACAGCCACCGCCACCGCGCCCGCAGCATCCGAACAGCCCGGTTTCGACGCCGCCGCGTTCGGCCCGATCACTCTCGACCATCTGCCGCCGTTCGCGCAGCGCCTGCGCAAGGCCGCCGACGTGGTGTGGGAGGAAGGCTACCGCCAGCCGTTCCTGCGCGAGCTCGGCAAGGGCACGCTCGCCCAGGAGAAGTTCGCGTTCTACCTGCTGCAGGACTACCGTTACCTCAACGACTACGGCAAGGTCCACGCGCTCGCCCTCACCAAGACCCGCGATCCCGAGATCACCGCGTTCATGGTGAACGTGCAGAGCGCCATCCTCAATGTGGAGACCAACGTGCATCGCGCCTACATGGCGTCCTACGGCGTGACCGAGGAGCAGATGGACCACGTGCGCCAGTCCGCGTTCGCCCGCGCGTACACGTCGAACATTCTCTCGATCGCCTACGGCAATCCGCTGGTGGACGTTCTGGTCGCCGTGCTGCCGTGCGCGTGGGTGTACGCCGACTACGGTCAGCGTCTCGCCCGCGAGTTCGCCGACACGCTGGAGGGCAACCCGTACAAGAGCTGGGTCGACATGTACAAGACCGACTCGTTCTGGGAGGGTTCCGCCTGGCTGATCGAGCATATCGAGCGTTTTGCCGCGGGGCTCAGCGAGGAGCGCAAGGCCGAGCTGGTCGACATTTTCGTCACCGGCGTGGAGAACGAGTACATGTTCTGGGCCAGCGCGTACGACATGCAGTACACGTGGAAGCCCGAATGGCCTGCCCACGACGCGCTTGAGGCCTGATCCGAGTCCTGTTGAGGGGCTGACGCCGTCTATCTTCGTTGAGTGTATCGCTTTTCCACTCACGCGGACATCTATCTGCGTTACGTGTAGCGTCTCTTTGCTGAATCCACGGACAATAATGGCGGATTTCCTGCACTGAGGCTCGTGGTGCTGCTGATTATCCGCTACACGCAACGCAGATAGATGGTGGAACATTGGGGAAAGCGCCACACTTAGCGGAGATAGCGTGTAAAAAGCTGGAAGTGTTGCGTTGGCTCTTCGTGCTGCGACGCGGGCTCGGCTGCGGTTGGGCTGCGGTTGGTGAGACCCGGCTACGCCAACATTCCGAGCACGACCAGCACCGCAATATAAAGGAGCACCGCCGCGCAGAATGCCCGGTCGCGCCCGCGCACCCGCAGGGCGCGCCAGTGCGTGCGGCGGATGCCTTCCTCGTAGCAGCGCGCGTCGAGCGCGAGGCTGAGATTGTCCGCGTGCCGGATCGCGCCGGCGAACATGGGCACGCACAGTGCGGTCATCGCGCGCAGCCGCGCGGGCAGCGGGCCGGTTTCGATCGTGCCGCCGCGCGCCGCCTGCGCGTCCGCGACGGCTTTCGCTTCGGCGCCGAGCGTGGGCAGGAACCGCAGCGCGAGGCTCATCACGAGCGCCAGTTCCTGCGTGTGCAGCCCGAAGCGGTTGAGCGGGGAGAGCAGCGAGCCGAATCCGTCGGTCAGTTCGGTCGGCGTGGTCGTTTCCAGCAGAATCGCGCCGAGGATGATCACGAGCGCGAGTCGCAGCGCGTACAGGATGGCGATCGTCACGCCGTCGTCGGTGATCGGAATCGGGCCGAGCTGCGCGAGCGCATTGCCCGAACGCACGAAGAACACGTTGAGCAGGCCCATGACGACGAACATCGCCAGAAACATGTGCACAGAACGCAGCAGTCGCAACGGTCCGACGCCGGACATGGCGACGATCGTCGCGACCACGACCGCGCCCAGCGCGAGCTGCAGCGGCGTGTTGATCGCGAACGCGGTGAACATCATCGCCAGAAACGCGACCATTTTCACGCGCGGATCCAGCCGCGCGATCAGCGAACGTTCGTCGCGGGCCGTGTCGGCGCCGGAGCCGGGAGCCGACACGGCGTCCGTGTGGTTTGTACGGTTCACATGATTCGTACGATTTGTGCGATCGGTGTGATTCGTGCGGTCCGCGCGGTTCGTGCGAACCGCATAGTCGTCATGATCTGTATGACCGGCATGGTCCGTACGTGCAGCCGAAGTCATCGCCGAATCCATCGCCGAAGCCGATGCCGTCGCCGTTGTGACCGTCGCCGTCGCCGCCGTTGTGACCGTCGCGTCCGCGGAGACTGAACCGCCGCCCAGCGTCACCGTGCGATCGGCGACCGCACGCGCTTCCGCAAACGAATGCGTGATGATGAGCACGGTCACGCCCTGCGCGTTGAGCGTGCGGATCAGCTCGTGAATACGCGCGGTTGCATCGGCGTCCAGACTGGCCGTCGGCTCGTCCATGACCAGCACGCGCGGCCGGCACGCGATCACGCCCGCGATCGCGACGAGCCGCTGCTGCCCGCCCGACAGGCTGAATGGCGAACGTTCGGCAAGATGGTCGATATGCAGCAGATGCAGCGCGTCGGTCACCCGTTTCGCCACTTCCGGTTCGGTAAGCCGCTGATTGCGCGGTCCGTACGCGACGTCGTCGGCCACCGTGTCCGCGAACAGCTGGCGTTCGGGATGCTGCATGACGAATCCGACCACGCCGCGCAACCGTTCGCGCTGACGACGGTTCAGCGTGCGCACGCGCGACTTGCGATGACGACGTTCGCCGGACCCGTGCTCTGACTTGGGGGGATAGTCGGGGGTAAGGCCGGGGGTAAGGCCCGAATCGACGGTTCCAAGGTCACCGATTGTGTCGCCGATCGCGCGATCGACCGCGACCGGCACGCCCGCGATGCTGATCGACCCGGCGGACGGCTTGTCGAGCGCGCACAGCAGCCGTGCCAGCGTCGACTTGCCCGCGCCGTTCTCGCCCATGATCGCCACGGTTTCGCCCGCGCCGACCGTAAGCGACAGGTCGCTGATCGCCGGCCTGTCCGCGCCCGGATACCGGTACGAAACGTGGCTGACCGCGATCGCCGGCGCGGAAGACGCTGCGGAAGACGCTGCGGAAGCCGTCGTGGAAGCTGCTGCGGAAGTCGCAGTGGGGGAGGGGAGCGGACGATGTGCGGCGGTTGTGGAAACGTTCGTTTGATCGCCGTCGCCCGGACGAGAGACGGATGTTGCGGGACGCCGTTCTGCCGGAGACGATTGTGCCGTCGATGAGCGGACCGGCGACGGTTGCGCTTCCGCTGATTCTGCTGACGATGATTGCGCCGACTGTTGCGCTGGAACGATCGGTTGCGGGGTGCCCAGGACGGAACCATCCGCCGCGTTCCGACGGTCGCCGACGATGCGCCCGCGCTCGAGCCGCACCACGCGCCCGGCGCGCGCGGCCTCGTCCGCATGATGCGTGACGTGCACGATGGTCGTGCCGCGCGCGTGCAGCTCGTCGAGGATGCGCAGCACGTCGGCGCGCGCGGCCGGATCGAGCATGGCGGTCGGCTCGTCGAGCACCAGCATGGCCGGGTTCATCGCCAGCATGCCGGCGATGGCGACGCGCTGCTGCTGGCCGCCGCTCATGCGCGTCGGATCGTCGCGCCGATGCGCGGCCATGTCCACCGCGTCCAGAGAACCGACGATGCGCTCGCCGATCGTTTCGCGCGCAAGCCCAAGGTTTTCCGGGCCGAACGCGACGTCGTCCTCGGTGATCGTGGTGACGATCTGGTCTTCGGGATTCTGGAACACCGCGCCGATGCCGCGGCGTGCGGCCCGGTATTCGGCCGGATTCGCGCCGGTTGCGGTCCCTGCCGTCCCGTCGGCGTCGGACGATGCGAACACGCGATGCCCGAGCAGCGTGACGTCGCCGGCGTCCGGCGCGGTGAGTCCGGCGATCAGGCGTGCGAGCGTGGACTTGCCGGACCCGTTCGCGCCGGTCAGGCATACGTATTCGCCGGCGCGAACGGTCAGGCTGACCCCGTCCAGCGCCCAGCTCGTGCCCCCGTCGTAGCTGAAGCGGATGCCGGCGAGTTCGGCCGCGGTTGCAGTGGTGTTCATGGTGTTCCTTGCGCGAAAAACGGCCCTCCGACAAGGGAGGGCCGGTATTGGTCGTATGGCCGTTGGTGCTGCTGCGGGGATTACTTGTCGAGCAGCGTGGTGATCGGCTTGTAGATGGCGAACGTGACCACGCCGTGGATCGCGAACTTGAGCAGGTTGAACGGTAGCAGGGCCGGCACGATGAGCGCGGCGACCTGTGCGACGGTCATGTGCGCGTAGATCGGCGTGACGATCAGGTTGCCGACGATCGCGATGACGAGCGCGCACACGGCGCCGGCGATCAGGCCGATGAGCGCGTTCTTGCGCGTGCGGTTCGCGCGGTAGATGAACGCGGCCGGCAGGGAGAGCGAGAGCGCGACGAGCACGGCCATGAGCGTGCCCCACGGGTCCATGAACAGGTGCGGCACGAAGCCGAGGACGCTCACGATCGCGGCGGCGGCCGGGCCGAACGCGAATCCGGCGATGAGCGCGACGATGCCGGACGGATCGTACTTGAGCCACTGAATGCCCGGAATGATGGGGAATTCGATGAAGCTGGTGGCCATGGCGAGCGCGACGAACAGCGCGTACATGGCGATGCGGCGCGTGGACCAGCGGCCGGAGTCGGCGACGCCGGTGGAGTGCGCGGTGTCGGGGCGCGACGAGGTTGCGCTGACGGAATTGGTGGTATGCGAAGAGACACTCATGCTGAGCTCCGTTTCTTCCATCCGGACTGTAACCGTTGGCCCCGGATTCTCACCGGATCAGCCGCTTTCGCGGGTCGCGGGCTTGCGCGTGGGGCCGTTATGAAGGTCGGCCGCGCGTTTACCGCCAGTAAGGATTTTCACCTTCCCTGAAACTTACGTCCCCAACGTATACCCTCACCCGCGGATTTTGCGTCCGCCATGTGCGAAACCCGTCCGCATGGTGGCGGTGTTGGTGCGGCGGCATTCTTGTCGTGCCCATTGCCACGTTGGGCGCGTGATTGTGCGTGATTGTGCGCGATCGTACGGACCGACGATTCCCGTTCGTCGTATTTTGGCGGAGAATGCAGATATGCGGAGATGTGTTGGTTTGCTTGGGGATGGTCGCGTGTGTTGGTAGGATGACAACCATTGCAGTGAGGCTGGCCGGGGCGAGTGGTCGGGCTGGCGATCTGCAACGATAGAGTCGAGAACGTCGTGAAAGTCAGGGAGGCAAGTTGGCGGACTCGCAGGATGTTGCGCGGGATGCGTCGGGACGTCGTCTCCGGTTTACCGGCGAGCAGCTGGCGTATCTGGAGTCGCTGCCCGCGGTGGTGAGCGTGAGCGGCAACCGCATTGTGTTCCATCAGTGGTTCCGTGAGGATTTTCTGCGTCGCGTCGATGCCGGCGAGGGGCCGGTCGCGATTTTCCGCGCGGCCGGATTGGATCCGGCGATTATCGGATACAAGCGGATCGAGCGCTGCACGTCGCGTTGGCGGCGTGAGCGGGAGAAGGGCGTGACGGACGGCGCCGACGAGGGGGTGGCGCAGATGCCGGCCGCTGCGGCGGCCGATATGCCGGTGCCGGCGTCGGATTCTGCGGCGAACCTGCTGCCGTTGGACGTGTGCAACAGGATGCTGGCGCAGCAGGCAAACTACATTGATCGACTGGAGCGGGAGAACTCCGATCTGAAGCGACAGATTCAGGAATTGCAGGTGATGCTGGTCTCGAAGGTTACGGCGTCGTAGCCTCGGCGTGTCGTATTGTGTGACCGTTCGGGGGTGTACTGGTATTTGTGTGAACGTTAACTGGCAAGGGTGCCTAGTTTTCGTTTTTCTTGTTTTTTGTTGTATTTTTCCGTGTTTTGACGTGATGTCAATCGTTTTGTGCGTGTTGGATTTGACGATTGACATAGGGGCTGTTACCCAACATTTGGATGCTTTTTGTCCATATTTGTCATGGGGGGGGGGGGGTTAAGTTGTCGACAGATTTCGCAGTGAGGAGACCCGTTCGCTAAAACGAGAGGTGAGAGATGCGATTTGGTTTGGACAGGCGAAAGGACAGGAGCAAAAACGGCGCAAAGCCGCAGCATTTCCGTACCCTGAACCGCCGCAAGACCATCGCCTCCCTTGTTGCTGCAGCGTTGTCCCTTACCTGCGCCATCCCCGCGCAGGCGCAGGATATTACCATGAACACTGTCACCAATTCGACAGTTTCGACAGTAAATTCGACAGTTTCGTCGAATGTCACGGTCATTTCCGACGGCAAGGTCGTCACCGACAACACCATCGTCTCTGCGGCCAACGAGATCGCCAAGAATGCCGCCAAGAACGGCACGACTGCCGATTCGGGCACGAACTCCACGTCCTCCGCTTCGGACAACGCGTCCGGCGTGACGTTCAAGCAGAATTCCGCATTCCAGTCCGATTCCGCGTTTTCCAACGATTCGTCCGCACTGACCGGTGCCGCCGACACGGCGGGGGAGGGGAGCGACCAGTCCGCCGCGGCCGCCGATTCGTCTGCTTCTGATTCGACCGCATCATCGACCGACGGCAAGAAGACCGATACTGCCGATTCTGCAACGAACGCCGGCAAATCCGATGTGACCGGCAAGACGGATGCAACCGACACCGATGACAAGTCCGACGGTACCGCGGACGACAAGAATGCCGACGACACCGCCGCGGATGATGCGACTGCTGCGGACGATGCATCCTCCGATGCTGCCGACGCCACCGCCCAAGCCGCCGCATCCACCCTCGGCGGCCGCGATTTCGAAGGCCAGGTCACCAAGACCATCAACGGCAAGACCTACATCCTCATCGGCAACGAACAGCAGCTGCGCGCGATTGGTTCGGACAAAAAGGTCATTGGCCGCGTGATGCGGACAACCCAGACTTGCGTGCGCAATAAATTCCTTGATTATGAGTGGCAAGATACATCTGAGGCAACTGTCGAATATGAGGGTGACGCTGATCTTGCGTCTGATGCCACTTTGCGAGCCAAAGATGCGGACGATAATAACAGTCCATTGCTGGCATGTACCGCATTGACGATCAGTCAAAAGCGCACCAAGTACTACGGTGTTTCAGATGATGGGGTATTGACTGATGTGAAAGCCGCCAATACGGGGGCGACTTATACTTCCACTGCCAACTACATCATCTTCCGCGACATCGACCTGTCCAAGAACGCAGCCGAAAAGAGCAACACCAACTGGGCCCCGCTCATGTTCCAGGCCATCATGCTTGGTGCCAAGTCGCAATCTCCCGATACTGCGAGAAGCTTGTGGGACGGTGTGAATGACAAGGGCGATGCGGTCACCGACAAGGCCGATCGTCCCGTGATTTCGAACGTGACGGTTCGTCAGACCGGTGCGATGGATCAGTCGAAGCAGTCAGGCGTTGGTTTCTTCGCTACGATCAGCAACAAGATCAGCCTGACGTCGAACAGCATCGCCAGCACGGGTGAGACCGTTGTTTCGAATCTCCATTTGCAGAATGTGGATGTGAAGAACGAGTCCGATTCGTTCCAGGAACAGGGGACGTTGGTCGGTGGCTTGCTGAAGTTGCTTGGCACGGTTCTTGGTGGTCTGGGAGGGGTCATCGACTGGGTGACCGGCATTATTCCTGGGCTCGGAACGAATCTTGAAGGCGTGTTGAAGGGGTTGCTGAACATCAGGGAGGAGGATCCTTCCACGTTCGCGACCGGCGGTTTTGCCGGTCGTATCGATGGTGAGGTGACCGTGTCCGGTTGCGTGGTCGAGGATGTGACCGTGTCGAACGTGAAGGGCATGACTGGTGGTTTCGTCGGTTATGTGACCGGTGAGACCCAGTATGAGATCATTACGAAGACGCTGGGTAATCTGGTCGATGGTTTGGCGAAGATTCTGGATACGATTCCCGGCCTCGGCTTGGGAGACTTGGTCAAGTGGCTGCTGAACGGCAAGGTGCTGGGCATTGGCAACCTGCTGCCGATCGGCTACTATAATCGAGTCTTCGCCAGTTTGTGTGGTGAGGTTGTGGGCCTCGGCGTCGTTGCCGGGGCTTTCGTGTGTGCGGGTATGAGAGGGGCGTTCTTCTGTTAGGTTTGTTTCCGCCAAGAATAGAACCGAAGAAC
>NZ_JAFEJT020000004.1 GCF_018555435.2 Bifidobacterium amazonense | reverse complement strand
GAATCCTGTCTGGCGCACACCTCTTGCCACAAGAGGTAAAAGAGTGGCGTTGCGCCAGTAGCCCAGCGGATTAGAGCAGCTGACTACGGATCAGCAGGTCGCAGGTTCGAATCCTGTCTGGCGCACACCTCTTGCCACAAGAGGTAAAAGAGTGGCGTTGCGCCAGTAGCCCAGCGGATTAGAGCAGCTGACTACGGATCAGCAGGTCGCAGGTTCGAATCCTGTCTGGCGCACATGAGCCCTTGCGAGCGAATGCTCCCAAGGGCTTTTCCAATATCCGGGCACGTTGACGAGATGTTTGAGCCGTTGGCTGAACATGCGAACATATGTTCGGTAAGATGGGGCGAGATACATCACATACCGCGCGCCGTTGGCTCGACGGTACGGACAACGGAGGCAGTATGGCCAGCAGACACGGGGTATGGGCGACGATGCGCCGCATAGCCGCTTCGGATCGCATCTCCGGGCTCATCATGCTCGGATTCGCCCTGTTGGGACTGGTGCTCGCCAATCTGCCCGCCACCGCCCACCTGTTCGAAGCGGTGGCGGAAACGCATATCGCGGTGCCGCACACCAACATCGATCTGGCTCTCGGCCATTGGGCCCAGGACGGTTTGCTCACCGTCTTCTTCCTGACCGTCGGACTCGACCTCAAACAGGAACTCACCACGGGCTCGCTGGCCAACCCCAAGGCGGCGGCCGTGCCCATGCTGTGCGCGGTCGGCGGCATGCTCGCCCCGCCGGTGCTGTTCCTCGCCGTGATCTCGCTGTTCTCGTGGCTCGGTCCCGGGGAGGCAGGCAGCCTGATCCTCACCACCACCGGCAGTTCGATCCCGTTCGGCGAGATGGCGCATGGATGGGCCGTGCCCACCGCCACGGACATCGCGTTCTCGCTCGCCGTACTGGCCCTGTTCGCCAAAGGGCTTCCCGGCTCGATCCGCGCGTTTCTGATGACGCTCGCCACCGTCGACGACCTGCTGGCCATCATCCTCATCGCCGTGTTCTTCTCCTCGCTCAACGCGTGGTACTGGTTCATCGGCATCGCCGCCTGCTCAGCCGTGTGGTATGTGCTCGTGCGCATGCGGCGCGTGCCGTGGATCGTCGTCGGCGTCATCGGACTGCTCGCATGGGTGATGATGTTCGAGGCCGGCGTGCATCCCACGCTCGCCGGCGTGCTCGTCGGCCTGCTCACCCCCTCCCGTGAGATGTTCGGCGAGGAGACCCCTCGTGCCGAACGCTACGCCGGCAAGCTCCAGCCGTTCTCCGCGCTGCTGGCCCTGCCCGTCTTCGCGCTGTTCGCCACGGGAGTCCATTTCGAGTCGCTCAGCCCCATGCTGCTGCTCTCGCCGCTGGTGATCGCGCTCATGGTCGCGCTCGTCGTCGGCAAGCCGCTCGGCATCCTCGCCACGGCGTGGATCTCGACGCATCTGGCGGGATTGAAGATGGCGAAGGGGCTGCGCGTGCGCGACATGATCCCCGCCGCCTGCGCGTGCGGCATCGGCTTCACCGTCTCGTTCCTGATCGCCTCCCTTGCCTACGCCAATCCGGAGCTTTCCGCGGAGGCCCGATTCGGCGTGCTCGTCGGCTCGCTCATCGCCGCGGGCGTGTCGGGAATCCTGCTCAGCCATCAGTCGAAGCATTGGAAGGAAAGCCATGGCATCCACTGACCATATCCACGAGTCCGACGGCGTCATCGACCATTCCGATGACGCCCGCCACGCAGACGCCCTGCATTGTTTAGGATCCGCCGGAACGTCGCCCCTCGGCGCCACCTATCAGAGCGGCCCGGCCATCATGCGCGGCAATATGATCCCTTCCGACAGCAGCGCCGCGCGACTGCTCAGCGACGACCACGGTCGCGACTGGCTCGACATGGACCCGTGGCGCGTGCTGCGCATCCAATCGGAGTTCGTCGAAGGATTCGACACGCTCGCCGACCTCGGCCCTGCGGTAGGCGTCTTCGGTTCGGCACGCACCAAGCCGGACGATCCGGCATATCAGGCGGCCCGGCGCATGGGCAGGCTCATCGCCGAGCAGGGCATGGCCGTCATCACCGGCGGCGGGCCGGGCATCATGGAGGCCGCCAACAGGGGAGCGGCCGAAGCCGGCGGCAAATCGGTCGGACTCGGCATCGAACTGCCCCGGGAACAGGGACTGAACGGGTACGTCAACCTCGGTCTGAGCTTCCGCTACTTCTTCGTGCGCAAGACCATGTTCGTCAAGTACTCGTCCGGCGTGATTGTCTGCCCGGGCGGCTTCGGCACATTCGACGAGATGTTCGAACTGCTCACCCTGGTGCAGACCCACAAGGCCACGACGATGCCGGTGGTGCTGTACGACTCCGCATACTGGCAGGGCCTGCTCGACTGGCTTAACGGGCCGGTGATGGACCGCGGCATGATCTCCCCGTTGGATCCCAAACTGGTCCGCATCACCGATGATGCGGACGAAGCCGCAAGCATCGCGACCGGCCGCATCTGACCGGCCGGGCCGCTCAGCGTTTGACCGCGACGAGCAGACCCGTGCCGGTCGGTGTGAGCGCCGAATCGAACTGTTCGTCCGATTCGACCAACGACACGAACTCGCGCATGGCGACGGCCTTCTCGCCGCGATCCGCCGGGTTGAGCACGCCGCCGTTCGCCTCCGGCGTCTCCAATGCGAACACGTCGGTGAACGCGATCACGCCATGCCCGCGCAGCAGACGCGGGGCCTGCGCGAACGTGTCCGCGTAGTTCGCGGCATCTCCCGCAACGACGATCAGATCATAGTCGGCACCGTTCAGACGGGGCAGGAACACGCCGGCAGGGGCGTTCACCGCACGCAGACGCGTCGCCGTCCCATCCGACAGTCTGCCGAACAGCGAACGCAGCAACGTGATGCCCTGCGCGGACGAATCGACGGCGGTCAGCTGGCCCGCATTGCCCAGGCCATTGATCAGCTGCAGCGTCTCCACCACGGATCCGGTACCCACCGAAATCACCGAAGTCGCGCCGGTGATCCGAACCAGCGTCGCCAGCCATGCCGCCTGCGCCGCCGAACCCTGCGGAAAACCGGCCTCTTCGGCCTGCACGCGCGCCTGCGCCAACGCCTGCGGCTGCAGGGTGAACGCATGATCCTCCGCGAACTCCCATGCCTTGGCGAGATTCGTATACGATGTCCTGTCCATAACCACCTACTGTAACGAGAAACGGATCACGGCGAACGGTCGCGTCAGCGTTCCTTCACCCGGGCGACGATCTGCCACATCTCCTCGCCGACGTCGATGCCGCGCGGGCACTGCCTCGAACAGGCGCGCACCGACTGGCATGCGGCCACGCCGTCCGCCGTGTCGATAGCGTTCAGGCGCGCCATGGTCGCCGTGTCGCGAGAATCGTTGACGAACCGGGAGGCCGCGATCAGGGCCGCGGGGCCGATGAACGCATCGCCGCCGGCGAACACCGGGCAGCTGCCCTCGCACACGCCGCATGCGATGCAGTTCGTGAGCGTCTCGTATTTGGCGAGCTGCTGCGGGTTCTGCAGGTATTCGAACACGTCCACCTTGCCTTCTCTGGTGGTGGCGAGCACGCCGTCGGCCTGCAGATACGGCTTGAGCTTGCGGATCTGGTCGAGCATCGGGTCGATGTCGGCGATCAGATCACGCTGCACGGGGAACCCGGGCAGGGGAGCGAGCTCGATCACGCCAAGGCCGTCCTCCGCATTGGAGACGTCCGTATCGTCGGCGATGCCGTCTTCCGCGGAACCGGTGTGGCGGAACCCCTCCTCATCGGCCTGCGCGAGCGGGTTCGGATGCTCCGCCCAATCCGCGACGGTGGCCGTGCACAGCAGCGTCGGCGTGCCGTTGATCGCCACCGCGTCCGAACCGCACATGCCATGGCCGCACGAATAACGGAAGGCGAGCGTCGGATCCACGGTGCGCTTGATGGTCAGCAGACAGTCGAGCACCGTGTCCTCGGGACGGACCTGCAGCGTGTACTCCTGCACCCACTGCTTGCCGCGGGGGCGGCGGTTGCGCGACGCACCGCCTCCGAACGGGGAGCCGCCCTTCTTGGCGAACGGGGAGCCGCCGCGCGCGCCGCGGTCTCGCTCCGGGCGCGGCGTGAACCTGTTCACCTTCAGCGTCACCGTGGTCAGCGCATCGTCCATGCCGCTCATACTGCCTCCCTCAACACAAGAATCGACATCATATTGTGCCATAAGCCGTGGCCGGCGCGTTGCCGTCGGTTGCCGCGGCCCCGATCGGATGCGATGTCAGTACGCGCGTGCCTGCGGGGGATAGTCGGCGATATGCACCGGCTGCCACAGCACGCCCCGCTCGCCCTGTTCTTCCGTGTCGGCGGGAGCGTCCGCGGTGCCGCCGGCCAGCGACCGGATCATCGAATGGGCGAGGAAGCGTTCGTCGTCGCGTTCGGGGAAGTCGAGCCGCTTGAGCGAGCCTCGGGATTCGTGCCGTGCGTCGGACGCCCGCAGCACCGCGTCGGCCAGTGCGACAAGATGCCGGGCCTCCCAGATCGCGGTGATCTCCTGATTGAACGCCGCCGTGTCGCTGTGCGCGTGCAGCGACACGGCACGCGGCATGAGCTCGCCGCGCAGCGATCCGAGCGCCTCGCTGATCGTCGTCGCACTGCAGCGGACCGCCACGGCCCGTTCCATGACGCGGCCGAGATCGGCGAGCAGACGATACGGGTTGTCGTTGCCGTCGGAGTCGTCGGGGGAGAGCAGCGAGGCGAGTTCGTCGCCGCGCGACCGGGCGGCGACGTCGACCGCGGCCATGGCCTCCTCGTCCGTCGTGTCCGTGCCGTCGTCCATCGGATCATCCACGGGATGCTCCGCGACGCGCGCGGCCATCGTCTGTCCGGCCCTGGTGCCGAACAGGCATGCGTCGAGCAGCGAGTTGCCGCCGAGACGGTTCGCGCCATGCACGGACACGCACGAGCATTCGCCCGCGGCGAACAGGCCGTCGACGATCGTGCGGCGTCCGCCGGATGCGCCGGCGTCGTCGGAGACGGTCCAGCGGTAGACCTCGCCGTCCGTGGTGATCGGAATGCCGCCCATCGTGTAGTGGGCGGTCGGCTTGACCGGCACCCAATCGTGCGCCGGGTCGATGTTCGCGTACTTGCGCACCGTTTCGACGACCTGCGGCAGGACGGCCTCCATATGGTCGTGGTCGATGCCGGTCATGTCCAGCCACACGCAGTCCCTCGGACCGTCCGGATCCTTCGGATCGGCCACGCCTCGCCCCGCGTCGATCTCGGCCATGATCGAACGGCTCACCACGTCGCGCGCCGCCAGATCGCGGTGCTCCGGCGCATAGTCCTCCATGAACGCCCGGCCGTCCGCATTGCGCAGCACGCCGCCCTCGGCGCGTGCCGCCTCCGACAGGAGGATGCCGGTGTGCGCCAGTCCGGTCGGATGGAACTGCACGAACTCGACGTCCTCCAGCTGCAGACCGGCCGCCAGCGCGAGCGCCATGCCGTCGCCGGTCAGATCCCACGAGTTCGACGTCGTATGGAACAGGCGGCCCGCACCGCCCGTGGCGAGCAGCACGTTGCGCGCGTGAATCGCATGGATCCTGCCCTCATGCGTGTCGTAGGCGACGACGCCGGCGACACGCTCCCCGGTCCCATCCAGCACCAGATCGGTCACATACCATTCTTCGGCGAACTCGACGCCGGCCCCCACGCACTCCTGCCACAATGTGTGCAGGATCTGATGGCCCACTCGGTCGGCCGCATAGGCGGCGCGGCGCACCGGTTCGCCGCCGAAGTCCCGCGTATGCCCGCCGAAGCGGCGCTGCGCGATATGCCCGTCGTCGGTGCGTGAGAACGCGACGCCGCCGCGCTCCAGGTTGATCACCGTCTGGGGCGCGTATTCGGCCAGCAGCTTCGCCGCGTCCTGGTCGACCAGCCAGTCGCCGCCCTTGACGGTGTCGTAGTAGTGCCAACGCCAGTCGTCGGCCTCCGCGTTGCCCAGGCTCGCGGCGATGCCGCCCTCGGCCGAACCGGTGTGCGAGCGCAACGGCTGCAGCTTCGAGATCACCAGGATCTTCGGCTCGACGCCCGCCTCGCGCAGGCCCTGCGCCGCTTCGGACCGCAGCGCCCCCAGCGCGGCGGACAGGCCGGCCGCTCCCGCGCCGACGATCACCGCATCGTACATGTCTTCGATATGCTTCGGACTCATACCCCTGATTGTCGGGACACGTCGGGACGAACACGGGACGGACGCCGGGGCGCCGGAACGTGCGGGTCCGACGATAATGGAACGCATGACCGGAACATTCAACGAACGCGTGTACGACGTGGTGCGGCGGATCCCGCGCGGCATGGTGGCGACCTATGGGCAGGTCGCCGCCTTGGCCGGGCGTCCGCGGTCCGCGCGGTTCGTCGGTTTCGCGTTGCATGCCAATCCCGAGCCGGGCGTGATCCCATGTCATCGCGTCGTGTTCCGCGACGGTTCGCTCGCACCCGGCTTCGCGTTCGGCGGCCCGGACGAACAGCGACGGCTGCTCGAGGGGGAGGACGTCGCATTCGTGCCGCCACGCGACGGTTCGGACAATGCCGGTGCCGAGGGATGGCTGGTCGATCTGGATCGTTGCCAGTGGCGTGCGTAGCGACGCCGTCCGCCGGCATATGCGTCCGCCGGACGGGTGCGGGGGACGGGACGTATGCGTATGCGGCGTCTGACGAGGGGCCGACCGCGGTTCACCGTGCCGTGACGGACACGATGCCGCCCTGCACGCTGACCGTTCCGTCGAGCTCCAGTTCGCCGAGCAGCGCGATCACGTCGGACAGTCCCGGACTGCCGTCCATATGCGCGGCGACCGCCTCGACGCTCGGCACGCCCCGCGACCTGCGGCAACGGCGCACGGCCTGCCGCACGGCGTCGAGACCGGACTTCTCCGGTCCTGTCGTGCCGGCGTGATCCTCGTCCGCACCGCATACGCCGGACGCAGCCGATGCGTCCGCGGTCTCCTGTCGGCGCGGCGGGGACGGCATGTGAGGCGGATGACAGTATTCGTCGATGCCGCGCGCGGACATGAGCAGGATCGCCTGATTGTCGTGGATGAGCCGATTGCAGCCGGCGTTGTGCGGCGCGTCGATGCCACCGGGCGCCGCATACACGTCACGGCCGAGCTCCGTGGCCCAGTTCGCCGTGTTGAGCGCGCCCGAACGCAGACGCGCCTGCACGACGACCACCGTGGACGCCATCGCGGCGATGATCCGGTTGCGCAGCAGGAACCGGCGGGCTTCGGGAATCGTATCCGGGCTCATCTCGCTGATCAGCGCGCCACCGCACGCCGTGATCCGCTCAAACAACGGCAGGTTGCAATGCGGTCCCACATGGTTCAGCCCGCCGGCGAACACGGCCACGGTCCGACCCGTCGCATCCGGCCCATAGCCCTCGTCCAACGGGGCGAGCGCGCCCCAGTGCGCTGCGGCGTCCGCCCCCATCGCGCCGCCCGAAACCACCAGATGGCCGTCTGCGGCGGCCCTGCGCCCGACCTCGCGCGCGATGGCGCGGCCGTACTCGTTCGCGCCTCGCGAGCCCACCACGCCGACCGGTTTCGCACAGCTGACCAGCGCGCCCGGATCCCCCAGGCCCCACAGGCACAGAGGTGCGGCCCAATCCTTGCGGATCGACAGATCGGCAAGCTGCTCCGGCCAGCAGGGGTGGCCCGGAGCGATGATCCACTGCCGGCCGTCTTCGGTGAGCAATCCGGCCAGATATGAGTCGTCCAGCGTATCAAGCCTCGACAGGCGGCGGCGCCACCCGTCCAGGGAGCCGCGGAACGCGGACAGCGTGGACGGCGTCGGCTTGCGTCCCCAACGTACCAGGCCGCGCACGAACCGCTCCTCCAGGGCCGTCCGAGCCGACTCGGAGGAGACGGACGACCCCCGCGCGCCGCCGTCCGCGGGGCCGGCGCCCGTCTCGGCCAACAGCGACAGCACTTCGCGTGCGCCGTCCGAAGCCCCCTTGATCGTCGCGTACATGATCGCATCCGCGCCGTCCAGACAACAGGTGAGCACGGCCCGAGCCAGCGCGTCATCATCGGGCGCGCCGCCCGCCGCCGGCAACGCCGCAGTCGTCCCGTCCATGGCATCCCTCCCGTCCATGGCACCGCTCACGTCACCCTCGTACGCAGCATGATGCCCTGATTCATCTCCTCGCACCCCGGAGACGTGCGCCCCGACAGATCGGCCAACGTCCATGCCAGCCGCATCGCACGATCCGCGCCGCGCAGACTCAACCGCCTCGATTCGAGCGCACGGTTCACCAGTTCCAGCGCCTTCGTCGACGTATGCGCGTGCAGCCACTCGCCCGACGCCTGCGCGTTGCACGACCAGCCCTCGCGGGCGAAGCGCTCCCGCGCCGTCATCCGCGCGACCACCACCGACCGGCGCATGTCGCGGCTGGTCTCCACGGCCTCGCCGTCGCCGCTGCCGCCGATACGCTCCACCGGAGGCACCTCCACCTGAATGTCGATACGGTCGAGAATCGGCCCCGACAGCCGGGAAAAATACCGGACGCGGTCCTTCTGCCTGCACGTGCAGCGTTCACCGGTGCCGTACGAGAACCCGCACGGGCACGGATTCGCCGCCATGACCAATTGGAAGCGAGCCGGATAGTAGGTCGAGCCCTTCGAACGGGACAAGGCGACATACCCGGACTCCAGCGGTTCGCGCAACGTCTGCAACGTGCGCGAAGAGAACTCCGGCGCCTCGTCCATGAACAGCACGCCGCGATGCGCCCGCGTGATGGCGCCCGGCGTGGCGAGCCCGCTGCCGCCGCCCACCAGCGCGGCGGTCGACGACGTGTGATGCGGCGCCTCGAACGGCGGCACATCGGAGATGCCATAGCCGGGCAGCACCCCGCACAGCGAACGGATGGACGCCACCTCCAGCTGCTCGGCGGAATTGAGCGGGCACATGATGCCCGGCATACGCGAGGCAAGCATCGTCTTGCCCGAACCCGGCGGTCCGGTCATCAGCAGATGATGTCCGCCCGCGGCCGCGACCTTTAACGCCCACTTCGTCATACGCTGGCCCACCACCTCGCTCATGTCGCCCATCGCGGGAGGCGTGAACGGTGCGGCATGCGCCGATTCGGAGGCCACGGTCCCGTCCGGCGGCGCATACCGGGCCCGGCCGCCCATCAGTTCGATCAGCTCGCCGACATGCCTCACGCAGATCACCTCCGGTCCATCGACCAGCGCCGCCTCGCCTTCGTTGGCCTGCGGCACGATCAGACACCTCACGCCGCGCTCGCGGGCGTGCAGCAGGATCGGCAGCAGTCCGTGGATCGGCAGCACCGTGCCGTCGAGGTTCACCTCGCCGAGCACGATCGTCTCCGCCAGACAGTCGTGCGGTATCGCGCCGGACGCGCTGAGCACGCTCGCCGCAATGGCCAGGTCATGCGAGGAGCCGCGTTTGGGCATGGATGCGGGGGACAGGTTCACGGTGACGCGCGTCTCGGGCCAGCGGAACCCGCTCGCCTGGCATGCGGATTTCACGCGTTCTCGCGATTCGCTCAACGAGGTGTCCGGCAGCCCGATCACGCTGAAGTACGGCAGTCCGGGAGAGATGAACGCCTGGATCTGGATGATGAAGGCCTTGAGCCCGAGCAGGCCGACCGATAATGCGCTGCCGATGGCCATCAGAACGCCTCCCGGATGTGGTTGACCGAGACGGTGCCGTTCAACGGGGCGGTGATCGCGATCACGTCGAAACGGATGCCGCGGTGCGGGATGCGCCGTTCCATCAGCCATTGCACGCCGGCGCGGCGCAGGGCGAGCCGCTTGCGCGCCGTCACGGCCTCCTGCGGCGGTCCGTAGCGTGCGTTGCGCCGCGTCTTGACCTCGACGAACACGATGACGCTGTCCGGCGTCATCGCGATCACGTCGAGCTCCCCATAGCGTGAATGCCAGTTGCGGTCGAGGATCGTGTAGCCGGCTCGTTCCAGCCGGTCCGCGGCGTATCGTTCGCCCATGGCGCCGAGCTGCCTGGGCGACAGGTCCGGGCGGCCGAGCCGGGAGGCAAGGTCGCCGGCTCCGGCGGGATGGTCGATGGCCGGAGGACAGGGGGTTGCGGTGTATGTGGCGGTGTTCATGGGATCCAAGTGCATCAGAGGCGCGATCCGTCCGCAAGCCGGACCGGGGTCTGTGGACGCAGGCTCGACCCATCGGCGTGTTGTGGATAACTCCATGTGGACAATTCCGGCGTGTCGTCCACAATCGACGGGTCGACGGCATGCGAGAGCCCTGCAACGGGCGTCGCGGAACGGTCGTTGCAGGGCTCGCGGGAAGCGGGAGCGGGCCTTACAGCCCGGCGTCGGCCGGTGTGATGTATCCGGGGTCGATGAGCGCGGTCTTGAGATTGGAGGCGCTCACCGCGACCAGATCCTCGCTGACGGTGGGCACGTTGACGCCGTCGACCTTGCCGGGGGAGACGAACGAGAGCGTGTTCCTGCTGACCGTCTCGCCGGCGTTGAGCTTCACGCACACCGTGGCCGTGTCCTGCGCGAGCGCCGCACGGTCCTCGAGCGCGGTCATCCACTGCTGTCCGGAGACGATCAGCGGCATGGAGTCCACGTAGGCGCCGTATCCGGTGATGATCGGCCACCGCGAATTGGCCTCGTCGGCGGCCTTCTGCCCGTCGGCGTCCGTTGTGCCGGCCTGCTCCTCCGGGGCCTTGATCGGATCGGGGACCTTGTCCCGCTGCAGGTCCTTTTTGCCGGTGATGTTCTCCACGATGCCGGAGATGGTGATCGACGGGTTGATGTCGGCGGCGGACCCCGTGTAGCCCAGTTCCCCAAGCTCCTTGGCCACGAGCGCGGCCGTGTGGTCGTTCATCGCGATGACGCCGTCGATGCGCGTGTGCGTCTGCGGCTTGCCCTTGCCGTCCATGCTGAGCCGTTCGCGCAGCTGCGCGGCCACGTCGTCGTCCTCGGCCGAGGAGAACGCGACGCTGCGCCAGTCGTCCGAACCGGTGTCCTTGTCGAGCGTGCCGGACGGGCTGACCGCCTGACCGGACTTGAAGTACGGCTGCAGCACGGACCATGCGCCGCGGAACGTCTCCGCGGCGAATGCGGCGCCGTCCCCGTCCGCGCAGGCCTCGGCGTTCCCATCGTCCCCGGAGGCGGGCGTGCACGCGAGCAGCACCTCGATGTTCTTCGGGTTGTCGGTGCTGGCCTTCTCCAGGTCGAGCTTGTCGACCATCTTGGTCGCCTGCACGCGGCCGATCTCCTCCGCGGTGGACATGCGCACGTAGACGTCCGGCCTGAAGCCGTCCAGCGAGCCGGCGAGCATGACCACATGCATGCCGTTCTCGCGTGCGAGCGTCAGCGCGGAGCGCAGTCGCGACTCGGCGTCCTGCAGCGTCTGGTCGTCGGACGTGCCGGACGTGCCGTCGGACGACGAGCCCACCTGCTGGTCGACGTAGTCGCCGTACTGGCGCACCGTGTCGTCGGGTGAGGTCACCGGGGCGATGACGATCGTCGTGGCCGCCGCGTCGCCGGACGACGTCGCGGAGACACGGTCGACGACGAAGTCCTGCACGTCGCGGCTCTGCTTGTCGAGACTGTCCGACGAGGTCGTCTCGATGCGTTTCTTGGCGACGCCGGCCTTTTTCAGGGCGGCGGTCAGCTCCGGGACGAACTTCGTCCACTTGTTGAGCGGGGTGTCCCCCGAAAGGGTCACTCCGTCGGACGGGGTGAAGACGGCGACGCTGCCGGTCGAGGCGCTCTGCGAGCCGCCGGCGGCCGCATCGTCCGACGCGGGCCGTGCGGCGCAGGAGGCGAGGGACATCGCCATGCCGGCCGCGACCAGCGGTGCGATCAGCCGGCGTGCGATGCGTGTGTCCCGGAAAGCCATGTCCAAATCCTCCGTCGTGGGGTGTGTCTTCGCAGGACGATTCTAGTCGATGGCCTGTCACCTTGTCCCGGATGCGCAGGACGACGTATATGACGACGGCCCGTCGACCCCGGGGGCATAGGGGACGGACGGGCCGCTGCTCCGACGGATCCGGACGGGACGGTCGGAACCTCAGGCGACGAGCGCCTTGGCGAGGTTCTCGTCGAGTGCGTTCATGAAGCCCTCCGTGTCGAGCCACGGCTGGTCGGGGCCGATGAGCATCGCGAGGTCCTTGGTCATCTGGCCGCCCTCGACGGTGTCGACGATCACCTTCTCCAGCGTTTCGGCGAAGTGGCGCACCTCGGGCGTGCCGTCGAGGTCGGCGCGGTGCTTGAGGCCGCCGGTCCACGCGAAGATCGAGGCGATCGGGTTCGTGGAGGTCTTCTCTCCCTTCTGCCAGCGGCGGTAGTGGCGCGTCACCGTGCCGTGCGCGGCCTCGGCCTCCACGGTCTGGCCGTCCGGGGTCATGAGCACCGAGGTCATGAGTCCCAGCGAGCCGAAGCCCTGGGCCACCGAGTCGGACTGCACGTCGCCGTCGTAGTTCTTGCAGGCCCAGATGTAGCCGCCATGCCACTTGAGCGAGCTGGCCACCATGTCGTCGATGAGGCGGTGCTCGTAGGTGAGTCCGGCGGCCTCGAAACGCTCCTTGTACTCCGTCTCGTACACCTCGGCGAAGATGTCCTTGAACTGGCCGTCGTACGCCTTGAGGATCGTGTTCTTCGTGGACAGGTACACCGGGTAGTGGCGCATCAGGCCGTAGTTGAAGCAGGCGCGCGCAAAGCCGCGGATCGAATCGTTCACGTTGTACTGCACCTGCGCCACGCCGCCGTCCTCGCCGTAGTCGTAGACGACGTGCTCGATCGGCTCCGAGCCGTCGGCGGGCGTGAACGTGACGGTCAGCCGGCCGGCTCCCGGCACCTTGAAGTCGGTGGCCTTGTACTGGTCGCCGAACGCGTGGCGGGCCACGACGATCGGCTTGGTCCAGCCCGGCACCAGACGCGGCACGTTGCTCATGACGATCGGCTCGCGGAAGATCGTGCCGCCCAGGATGTTGCGGATCGTGCCGTTCGGCGACTTCCACATCTTCTTCAGGCCGAACTCCTTGACACGCGCCTCGTCCGGCGTGATCGTGGCGCACTTGACGCCGACGTGCTCGCGCTGGATCGCGTGCGCCGCGTCGACGGTCACCTGATCGTCGGTGGCGTCGCGGTTCTCGATGCCCAGATCGTAGTAATCGAGATCCACGTCCAGATAGGGCAGGATCAGACGATCCTTGATGTCCTTCCAGATGACGCGCGTCATCTCGTCGCCGTCGAGTTCGACGACCTTGCCTTCGACCTTGATTTTGGCCATGCTGTCTCCTTGGGTGGTTGGCGATATGGGTCAAGTCATAGCGCATGTTTGTAACGCGGGCCGGTGCCATATCCGAAACGCGGACTGTCACGAGCCGGCATTAGCCTTGGCATCATGTCTCAGGAAATTGAAATCGGTTTGGGCAAGAAGGGCCGTCTGGCCTACTCGCTGGACGACGTCGCCATCGTCCCCTCCCGTCGCACGCGCGACCCCGAGGACGTCTCCACCTCGTGGCAGGTGGACGCCTACGAGTTCGATGTGCCGGTCATCGGCGCGCCGATGGACTCGGTCACCAGCCCCGCCACCGCCATCGCGATGGGCAAGATGGGCGCGCTCGGCGTGCTCGACCTGGAAGGCCTGTGGACCCGCTACGAGAACCCCGAGCCCCTGTTCGACGAGATCGCCGATCTGCCCGCCGACGAGGCGACGACGCGCATCCAGCAGATCTACGCCGAGCCGGTCAAGCCCGAGCTGATCACCAAGCGCCTGCACGAGATCCGCGACGCGGGCGTCACCGTCGCCGGCGCGCTCTCCCCGCAGCGCACCCAGCAGTTCTATTCGACCGTGGTCGACGCGGGCGTCGACCTGTTCGTCATCCGCGGCACCGTCGTCTCCGCCGAGCACGTCAGCCGCGACCATGAGCCGCTCAACCTCAAGAAGTTCATCTACGACCTCGACGTGCCGGTCATCGTCGGCGGCGCGGCCAACTACACGGCCGCCCTGCACCTGATGCGCACCGGCGCGGCCGGCGTGCTCGTCGGCTTCGGCGGCGGCGCCGTCTCCGCCACGCGCAAGACGATCGGCGTGCACGCGCCGATGGCCACCGCCATCGCCGACGTGGCCGAGGCCCGCCGCGACTACATGGACGAGTCCGGCGGCCGCTACGTGCAGGTCATCGCCGACGGCGGCATGGGCGACTCCGGCAGCTTCGTCAAGGCGCTCGCCATGGGCGCCGACGCGGTGATGCTCGGCGCGCCGCTGGCACGCGCCACCGAGGCGCCCGGCCGCGGCATGCACTGGGGTTCCGAGGCGCGCCATCAGACGCTGCCGCGCGGTTTCCGCACGAACGTGGGCACGGTCGGCTCCCTCGAGCAGATCCTGTTCGGACCCAGCCACCAGGCCGACGGCCAGGTCAACTACATCGGCGCTCTGCGCCGTGCCATGGCCTCCACCGGCTACGTGGACGTCAAGAACTTCCAACGCTGCAACGTGGTCGTCACCCCGTACGGCCGCTGACCGAAGACCGCGGTCCGCGGTTATCCACATTTCTCAACATATCCACAATTTGGCCCCCGTCCGTTGACGGGGGCCTTTTCGTATGGTGGAGTGGGGGAAGGCGCCGGGGACGGCGCCTCGGCGCAGGCCGCGACAGGCGGCGCGCCGCCGATCTCAAGGGGAGAAGGTGGATCATGGAGGATGCTGCGTTTCGGGCGTGGAGGCGAGACCCCATTCCGGCCGAGGAGGGCTTCCTCCAGCTGGAGATGTCGAACAAGCCGGTGCCCTACCGGATAGCGCGGTGCTTCGTCGGGGAGGTGGATTCCGTGCAGTGCAGGGCCCTGGCGATGTCGACGTGCCGGATCTCATGCATGGCGACGGACGCGGTGCGCGACCGTTTCCCGCTGGAGCGGCTGCAGCGCAGCATCACCGGGCAGGCCCTGCGCAAGCTCGACAACATGGCCATCATCCTTCGCCGCGACGCGATGGAGCATCCGGAGCGCGGGCATCGCATGGGCTCGCTGCCGGTCGTCCCCCAATCGCTCAACGGCATGCTGGTCAGCCCCGACAAGCTCGAGATGCACGTCCATCTGACCATCGGGACGGAGCACCACTGGGTGAACATCGTCCTGCAGAGGATCGGATGCCGATGGATGTGCGTGATGGCCGACGTGGGCTAGCGGACCATGCGCGGCGCGCGCGTCCGGCGGCGCGCACGGCGCTATCATAGCTGGTATGTTGCGTGAATACTCCGTGAAAACGATCCGTCCGACGACGGAACAGGACACCATATATTCGCTGCTGGCCGCGCGTGCGTCGCGCGATCCCGACGACCTGATCGCCCAATGGCAGGACGACGGGACGCGCCAATGGCACGACGTGACCGCCGGGCAGATGCAGGAGCGCGTCCGTCAGGTGGCCAAGGGCCTCATGGGCCTCGGCGTCAAGCCCGGCAGCATGGTCGTCATCTATTCGGCGACCTGCTACGAGTGGGGCGTCGTCGATTTCGCGTGCGCCGCCATCGGCGCGGTCAGCGTGCCGATCTACGAGACCGACTCGCCCAAGCAGGCGGCGAACATCGTCGCCGACGTGGATCCGGTCATCGCCTTCGCCGGCGACTACGACCACGCGCTCACGCTTGACCAGATCCGCTCGGGTCGCGAGAAGCTCAAGTACGTGTTCAACTTCAAGGCCGCCGGCCTCGACGCCGTGGCGGACTTCGGCGAGGCCGTGCCCGACGAGGAGCTCGACCGGGCCATCGCGCGCGTGAAGGCCGACGACATGGCCACGATCGTGTACACCTCCGGCTCCACCGGCAAGCCCAAGGGCGCGATGCTCTCGCACCGCAACTTCACGCACACCGTGCTCAACGGCTACGAGGTGCTCAACGACATGCTCTACCAGCCGAGCCGCCTGCTGCTGTTCCTGCCGCTGGCGCACTGCTTCGCGCGCTACATCCAGTACGTGGCCATCGGCTCGCACGGCGTGGTCGGCTACATCCCCGGCGCCAAGCACCTGCTGGCCGACCTGCGCGGCTTCAAGCCCACCTATCTGCTCGGCGTGCCGCGCGTGTTCGAGAAGGTGTACAACGCCGCCTCGCAGAAGGCTGGCAATGGCATCCAGGGCCGCGTGTTCGCGCGCGCCGTCAAGCATTTCGTGCAGTGGTCGAAGGACGCCCAGGAGACGGGCCGCCACCCGCTGTCGGCGCGCATCGAGCACGCGTTCTTCATGAAGACGGTCGGCGCGTCCATCCGTTCGGCGCTCGGCCCCAACCTCAAGTACCTCGCCTGCGGCGGCGCGCCGCTCAACGTCGATCTGGCCCACTTCTTCAACGGGCTCGACGGCATCACGTTCATCCAGGGCTACGGCATGACCGAAACGGCCGCGCCGTGCATGGTCAACTTCCAGGACTCCAACCGCGTCGGCTCGGTCGGCCACCCCGGCTGCGCCGAAGTCAGGCTCGCGGACGACGACGAGCTGCTCATCCGCGGCGAAAGCGTGTTCCTCGGCTACTACAAGCAGCCCGAACTCACCAAGGAGGTCCTGGAGCCGGACGGCTGGCTGCACACCGGCGACCTCGCCACGATCGACGACGACGGGTTCATCTACATCACCGGCCGCAAGAAGGACATCATCATCACCGCCGGCGGCAAGAACATCAGCCCCGCGCCGATGGAGGACACGATCGGCACGTGCCCGATCGTCTCCCACGCGGTCGTCGTCGGCGATGGCAAGCCGTTCGTCTCCGCGCTGATCGAACTCGATCCGGAGATGACGCGTTCGTGGCTCGCCTCGCAGGGCCTCGATCCGGACATGCCGATGTCCGAGGTCGCCCAGTCCGACGCGGTGCGCGCATACGTGCAGCAGTACGTCGACCAGGCGAACGCCAACGTGTCGCGCGCCGAGTCCGTGCGCAAGTTCGCCATCCTCGACGAGGAGTTCAGCCAGGACAAGGGCACGCTGACGGCCAGCATGAAGGTCGTCCGTCCCAAGGTGCTGCAGCGCTACGCCGACGTGATCGAGAACGTGATCTACACTTCCAAGTCGCCGAGCCGCCCGCTGCCGAAGACCGTGCAGCTGCTCGACAGGACCACGGAAACGGTCAAGCAGGCGTCCGAAAGCGTCAAGCAGGCCTCGGAGAACGTCAAGCAGGTGTCCGAAATGACCCCGAAGAAGGTCCGCGAGGCGCTGGACACCATGCAGGACCGGATTCGTCGGCAGTCGGCCGAATCCGCCGACGGCGCGGACGCGAACGGGACGCCGGCCGACGGCGCGGCGGCCGAGGACAAGACGAACGACAGCAACGAGAACGAGGAGAAGTAACGTTGGCAATCCGTGAGATCAGGGTCGTGCCCGACCCCGTGCTGCGCACCCCGTGCGACGAGATCAAGTCCATCACCCCGGCCGTGCGCCGGCTCGTCGAGGACCTGCTCGAGACCGTGGACGACCCGGGCCGCGCCGGCCTGTCGGCCAATCAGATCGGCGTGAGCCTGCGCGCGTTCTCGTACAATATCGAAGGCAGGATCGGCTACATCCTCAACCCGGTGATGGAGGAGAAGAGCGGCGAGCAGTACGGCGACGAGGGCTGCCTGTCCGTGCCCGGCCTATGGTACAAGACGCGTCGCGCCGACTATGCGCGCGTGCGCGGCATCGACCTGGACGGCAACGAGGTGGTGCTCGAGGGCAGCGGCCTGATGGGACGCATGCTGCAGCACGAATGCGACCACCTTGACGGCCACGTGTATCTCGACCGTCTGGAGAAGGAGGAGCGCCGCGAAGCGCTCCGATACATGCGCGCCCACGCGTCCAAGTAGGCGGTGCGGACCGAGGATCCTCGGCCGCACGTGAACCGTCCGGCTCCCGTCAAAGGGGCCGGACGGTTTTTGTATGGGCCATGCAATATCATGGAAACTTGTGTGCCATCCCGGCGATGACCGTAGTCGCAGACGGCCGGAGCCACCGAATATTGTCAACCGGCACACACCATATCGCGCCATGTCCGCGACGGTCCGTGTCGGTCGGCCGACGCCCCGGGAAACGGGGCCGACGCTGCACGCGGGCGCGCATGGCCAGGCAATAACCGACAAGAAAGGTAGTGCACCATGGCACAGATCACGATGAGCGAAATGCTCAAGGCCGGCCTCCACTTCGGTCACCAGACCCGTCGTTGGAACCCGAAGATGAAGCAGTTCATCCTCACCCAGCGCAACGGCATCCACATCATCAACCTGTTCAAGTCGCTCGAAATGATCGACAAGGCCTACGACTTCATCAAGACCACGGTCGCCCACAACGGCACCGTGCTGTTCGTCGGCACCAAGAAGCAGGCCCAGGAAGCCGTGACCGCCCAGGCCACCCGCGTGAACATGCCGTATGTCTCCGAGCGCTGGCTCGGCGGCATGCTGACCAACTTCCAGACCGTCTCCAAGCGCGTCAACCGTCTCAAGGAACTCGAGGAGATGGACTTCTCCGACGTGCACGGCTCCGGCCTGACCAAGAAGGAGCTGCTGCTGCTCGAGCGCGAGAAGGACAAGCTCAACAAGCAGCTGGGCGGCATCCGCAACATGAACCGCACCCCGTCCGCGATGTTCGTCGTCGACATCAACAAGGAGGCCCTGGCCGTCGAGGAAGCCCACAAGCTGGGCATCCCGGTCGTGGCCCTCGTCGACACCAACGCCGATCCGGAAGCCGTCGAGTATCCGATCCCGGCCAACGACGACGCCATCCGCGGCATCGAGCTGCTGACCAGCCTCATGGCCGACGCCGTGGCCGAGGGCCTGCTGGAGCGTTCCGGCAAGGCCGCCAAGGCCGAAGGCGAGACCGAGCAGCCGATGGCCGCCTGGGAGAAGGAACTGCTGACCGAGGGCAACGCCGAGCAGGCCGCCCCGGCCGAGGAGGCCGCTCCCGCCGCCGCTGAAGCCGAGGGCGAAGCCCAGGCCTGAGCATCCGTTATGATGGGAGGCGGCATCGCCTCCCATTCATATATGGGAAACATCGATTTAGAGGAGACAAACCAATGGCAGCAATCACTGCAGCTCTGATCAAGCAGGTGCGCGAAGACACCGGCGCCGGTATGATGGACGTCAAGAAGGCCCTGACCGAGGCCGAAGGCGACGTCGCCCGCGCCAAGGAGATCATCCGCGCCAAGGGCATCCAGGCCGCTGGCAAGCGTGAGGGCCGCAAGGCCCAGGAAGGCACCATCGCCTCCAAGGTCGTCGAGACTGCGAACGGCGAGACCGGCTACGCCGTCGAGCTGAACTCTGAGACCGACTTCGTGGCCAAGACCCCGAAGTTCGTCGAGTTCGCCGACACCGTGCTCGGCTACGCCGTGGCCGCCGACGCGAACAGCGCCGACGAGCTGCTCGAGGCCAAGGCCGAGGACGGCACCGTCAAGGTCGCCATCGAAGAGGCCGCCGCCCTGTTCGGCGAGCACGTCAAGGTCGGCCAGTTCGCCAAGATCTCCGGCGAGCACGTCGAGATCTACGCGCACAAGAAGTCCGTCGAGATGCCGCCGAGCATCGTCGCCATGATCGCCACCGACAAGGCCGGTGCCGCCGTGGCCCACGAGGCCGCGCTGCAGATCTCCGCGATGGGCGCCAAGTGGCTGACCCGCGAGGACGTCCCGGCCGATGTGGTCGAGTCCGAGCGCCGCGTGGCCACCGAGAAGTCCCTGGCCGAGGGCAAGCCGGAGAAGATCGTCCCGAAGATCGTCGAGGGCCGTCTCAACGCCTTCTACAAGGAAGTCGTTCTGCTCGAGCAGCCGTTCGTCAAGGATCCGTCCAAGACCGTCGGCAAGCTGTTCGAGGAGGTCGGCGGCAAGGCCACCGCCTTCGCCCGCATCGAGGTCGGCAAGGGCGACGAGGACGCCGAGTGAATCGACTGGCGATTCGCCCGTGACCTCGGCGTGTCCTGCACACGCTGACCGACGTTGATCGATACCGATCACAGGGGGCCGCATCCGCAAGGGTGCGGCCCCCTGCCGCGTATTCGACGTCGTGCCGCCATGCTCCATCTCGTGCCGCCTCGCGCTATGCGGGCCGTCACGGCATCGCGCACTATAGTGGTGGTGGTTCGTGGACGGATCAATGGATCCGGATCTCACGACGGATTGCAAGCATTGCACGACGTATTGCACGACAGGGAGGATCGGCATGATCGAAACGACGATGGGGGAGGGCGGCATCGAGCCGACCTGCAGGATGAGCGCCTGGCGCAGGAACCACACGACGGCGCGGGAGGCGACGAAACGCGTGCTGCTCATGCCCGGCACCGGATACAACTGCGACCGGCCGCTGCTGTACTATGCGGCGACAGCACTCGTCGAGAACGGCTGGTATGCGGATCGGCTCGACGTGAACGCCGACCTGTCCGTCACGCCCGCGGGGCGGATCTTCGCGATGCTCGACGGCGCGGTGGACCGCTGGCTCGAGCAGGTGCGCGCCGATGCGGGGGACGGGCCGGCGCCGCGCGTGCTCGTGGTCGGCAAGTCGCTTTCGACCTTCATCCAGCCCCATGTGGCTTCGCTCGGCCTGCCCATGGCGCTGCTGACCCCCGTCTTCTCCCCGGCCGACTTCGATCCGGCGCGTTCCGTCATTCCGGTGCCCGGCGACGCCGATTGGCGCGGCGGCGACGCGCCGGAGCCGCTGATCTGCGCGGGAACGGCGGACCCGTTGTACGAACCGTCGCGCGCCCGCCGTCTCAGCGGCCTCATCCACGAGTATCCCGGCGCCAACCATTCGATCGAGGTCCCGGGCGACTGGCGCACGTCCATGGACTATCTGCGCGACGTGACCGCCGCCGTGGCAGGCTATGCGGCGTCGGCCGACGTCACGGCCGACGTCACGGCCGACTGATACGGGCGGCGGGGCGGCCGGTGCGCCGCACGGGAATCCCGGTACGTCCCCGCGCGTCCGCCACGACACTGTCGTCGTTTGCGGATAGGCTGATAGACGGTAAATTTTGCGGTTTCGCGGCAATGTCAGGCCGCACCGCTCGCAAGGAAAGGCTGTGTATGACTGGAGAAAACAAGCCTCGCAGAGTGCTGCTCAAACTGTCCGGCGAGGCGTTCGGCGGGGGGCACGTCGGCATCGACACGCACGTGGTGCGCCGCATCGCCGAGGAGATCGTCCCCGCCGTCAAGCAGGGCGTGCAGGTCGCCATCGTGACCGGCGGCGGCAACTTCTTCCGTGGCGCCGAGCTGCAGCAGGCCGGCATCGACCGTTCCCGCGGCGACTACATGGGCATGCTCGGCACCGTGATGAACTGCCTCGCGCTGCAGGACTTTCTCGAGCAGGAGGGCCAGGCCACCCGCGTGCAGACCGCCATCACCATGGGCCAGGTCGCCGAGCCGTACATTCCGCTCAAGGCCATCCGCCACCTCGAAAAGGGCCGTGTGGTCATCTTCGGCGCCGGCGCCGGCATGCCGTACTTCTCCACCGACACCGTCTCCATCCAGCGGTCGCTGGAGATCCACTGCGACGAGGTGCTCATGGGCAAGAACGGCGTCGACGGCGTGTACACCGCCGACCCGCGCAAGCACGCCGACGCCAAGCGTTTCGCGACGCTCGACTACAACCGCGCGCTCGTCGACAACCTCGCCGTCATGGACGCCTCCGCGCTGTCCATGGCCCGCGACAACAAGCAGTGCATCCGCGTGTTCGGCCTTGAAGGCGAAGGCAACGTGACCAGCGCCCTGCTCGGCGACAAGATCGGCACGCTCGTCTCCGACGCCGAATCCACGCTCGCCGACTGACGGGACGGCGCGGGCGGGCGGCCACGCCGTCCCGCGACATTCCACGAAGCATCGGCAACACATCCGCAAACCAAACCAACCAAAGGAGCAAACATGGCTAACCTCGTCGATCAGGCCAAGGACCAGATGAAGAAGACCGTCGAAAACACCAAGGAGAACTTCTCCGGCATCCGCACCGGCCGCGCCAACCCGGCCCTGCTCAACGGCATCACCGTCGAGTCCTACGGCATGACCATGCCGCTCAAGTCCGTCGCCACCATCGGCGTGCCCGAGCCGCGCACCCTGTCCGTCTCCCCGTTCGACCCGTCGCAGGCCAACGCCATCGAGAAGGCGCTGCGCGACTCCGATCTGGGTGCCTCCCCGCGCCGCGACGGCAACGTGATCCGCCTGACCATGCCGGAGCTCACCGAGGAGCGCCGCAAGGAGTACGTCAAGCTCGCCAAGACCAAGTCCGAGGAGGGCAAGGTCGCCGTGCGCAACATCCGCCGCAAGACCAAGGAAACCATCGACAAGTCTGTCAAGGACGGCGACATGGGCGAGGACGAGGGCGACCGTCTGCTCAAGGAGCTCGACAAGGTCACCAAGCAGGTCACCGACGAGCTCGACTCCCTGCTCGAGACCAAGCAGAAGGAGATCATGGAGGTCTGACCTCCCCTTCGTTCGGATCGTGCCGGAAGGGACGGGCATGCGGGCCGCACCGCGCTCCGGCCCGCCCCTCCGGCACGATCCGTCGGCCTGCGACGGACAGGACGGACGGAACACGGATCAAGCGATGGAGGACCGCGATGGAAAGCCGCGAACAGCGTGAGAAAGAGGCCGAGGAGGCCATCGACGCGATCAACAAGAAGACCGGACGCAACATGCCGCAGGCCATCGGCACCGCGGTGGTGCTCATCGCCGTCATCCTCGCCTGTCTGCTGATCAGCATCGACCTGTTCGTCGCGCTCATCATCGTGTTCATGATCCTCGCGCTGTGGGAGCTGCGCGTCGACTTCGCCACCGCCGGACTGCACATCCCGGTCATCGTGCTGTGGGTCTGCTCGACGGTCACGCTCGTGGCCACCTATCTCTCCCCGTATCACATCGTCGCCATGGCGATGTGCGTAACGGCCTCCGCCGTGCTGGTCGCCATCGCGGCCAGCGCCAAGATCAGCGTCGGCAACCGGCTGTCGACCGCCGTGGCCGCCAAGCTCGCGCACACCGACGCGGGCGCGCGGCTCGAATCGTCCTTCAACCACGAAGGCGGCGAACAGCATCACAGCAGGCTCAGCCATGTCGCCGTCTCCCTGTTCACCGTGCTGTACATTCCGTTGCTCGGCTCGTGCCTCATCATTCCGCTCACGTTCAACGGGCATCCGGTCGCGCACGCCATCATGCTGGTCTTCCTGCCGGCGCTCAGCGACACCGGCGGCCTGTTCGCCGGAGCCTGGCTCGGCAAGCACAAGCTGTCCCCGCGCATCTCACCGAAGAAATCCGTCGAGGGACTGGTCGGCTCCATGCTCTTCGCCATGGCCGGCGCGTTCGCCGTGTTCGCATGCACCTACGACGCCTCCCTGTGGGCGACCCGTTGGTGGGTGCCCGTCGTCGCCGGCGTCATGATCGGCATCGTCGGCACGTTCGGCGACCTGTGCGCCTCCATGCTCAAACGCGACATCGGCATCAAGGACATGGGCCACCTGCTCAAGGGCCACGGCGGCGTGATGGACCGCATCGACTCGATCCTCCTGTCCGCGCCGTTCACCTGCCTGCTGCTGTGGGCCACCGGCCTGTGACGGCCCGCCGTCGTTTCCGCAACAGCACACCATGACCGCAAGATTGGACGTGAGATGACCGAACAGAACGAAACCCCAGCAATCTCCGAAACCCCCGAAACCGGCATCACGCCGGGCGGCACCACCGGCGCATTCCGCGACGTGCTCTCGAAGGACCACGCCCGCCGCGGCAAGCCGCCGCTGCACTTCGCCGACATGACACCCGAGCAGCGCATCGCCAAGGCCGCCGAACTCGGTCTGCCGAAGTTCCGTGTCAAGCAGCTCGCCAACCACTATTATGGGCATTTCGACGTGAACGCCGCCGAATTCACCGATTTCCCGGCCGCCAAGCGAGCCGAGGCGGCGCAGGCGTTCTTCCCCGAGCTCATCCACGAGGTCACGCGCCAGGTGGCCGACAACGGCACCACCATCAAGATCCTGTGGCGCCTGTTCGACGGCTCGCATATCGAATCCGTGCTCATGCGCTATCCGACCCGCACCACGCTGTGCATCTCCAGCCAGGTCGGCTGCGGCATGGGCTGCCCGTTCTGCGCCACCGGAAAGCTGGGCCTCACCCGCAACATGTCGGCCGGAGAGATCCTCGAACAGGTGCGCGTCGCCGCCCGCATGATGCGCGACGGCGAGGTCGCCGGAGGCCCGGGCAGACTCAGCAACATCGTGTTCATGGGCATGGGAGAGCCGATGGGCAACTACAACTCCGTGCTGTCCGCCGTGCGTCAGATCAGCGCCATGCCGCCCGAGGGATTCGGTATCTCCGCGCGCAACATCACCGTGTCCACCGTGGGCGTGGTGCCCGGCATCAAGAAGCTCACCGCCGAAGGCATCCCGGTGCGTCTGGCCGTTTCGCTGCACGCGCCCAGCGACCAGCTGCGCGACGAGCTCGTGCCGATGAACAAGCGCTTCAACACCACGCAGGTGCTCGATGCGGCGCACGACTACTATCTGGCCACCAAACGGCGCGTGAGCATCGAATACGCGCTCATGCGCGGCATCAACGACCAGGCCGAGCATGCGAGGCTGCTCGCCAAGCGGCTCAACCACTACGGCGACGACTGGGTGCACGTCAACCCGATCCCGCTCAACCCGATCGAAGGATCCCGCTGGACCGCCTCCAAGCCGGAGGACGAGAAGCGCTTCCTCGACATCCTGCACGCCGCCGGCATCACCGCGACGCTGCGCGACACGCGCGGCCAGGACATCGACGGCGCCTGCGGACAGCTCGCCGCCAAGACCAAGGAGGCGTTCGGCCGGCAGGCATGATCATGCCATGATCATACGATCGTTCCCGTCGTGAACATGGCCCGCGCGTCCGCGCGCAGGGCGACTAAGCTGTCGTGCGATGGTTCCGTGGCTTTCGGAAAGGAATGACGATGGGGTTCATTGATCTGGTGGAGCATCTGTTCGCGCACGACACGCAGCACACGGCGAAGATCGGCAGGCCGCTCTCACTGCGCGACGCGAAGACCGTGCTGGCGATGATCGCCGTGCATCAGCCGCTCGCCGACATGCGCAAGGTCGCCGACGCGGTGAAGCAGCTGCAGGACGAGTTCCCGCAGTACGCGACGTACGGCATGACCCATTATTACAACGAGCCGAAGCGCGTGCGCTTCCAGTCGGAGGGCGGCCGGTTCGTCGACGCGGACGCGATCGCAGACGCGTTCGCCGCATCCACGATCCTGCAGGACGAGATCACGATCCAGCATCTCATGGGCGACATCGCCGACAACCGCGAACATCGCGACCCGGAGAAGACGCCCGCGATCCCGGCCGACGAACTCGCGCGGACCACCGCGGAGCGTCTCTCCGGGACGGACGAGACCGCACGCCGCGCATGGCTGTTCGCACTGTACGACCAGCTGGACGACATCGACGAGGCGACCAAAGGCGGGCTGGATCCGTTGCGCAAGGCGTTGGCGGGCGGTGCGGACGGCGACTCCGGCGACGCCGTGGCCGGGATCCGCCGGCGCATCGTCGACCTGCTGTTCCCCGCCGCGGATTCCGCCGCCGGCGATGCCGCATACCGCGTCCTGTCCGATCCGCAGGCCGCGACCGACGACTACATGGCCGCCGTGCAGGTCTTCCGTGACCACGGCGTGAACGTGCCCGAATCGGAGCCGCTCGAACGCTGACCGAGACCGACGCCGCGCGGTGCGGAAACGTCCGCCGACGGGATAGGATATGAACCCGTCGGATTCGCGGGAGCATGATCCGCGGGGACATACGGAAGGACGGATGCGATGGCCGCAACGAACGCGCTGGATTCAGGACTGGGCACCAAGCCGGTGCCGCGCCTCGCGCTCGCGCTGTCGGTGCCGACCATCGTCGCGCAGGGCGCGAACGCCTCGTACACGATCATCGACCGCCTGTTCATCGGCCACATTCCCGGACACGGCAACGACGCCATGACCGGCGTGGGCATCTGCTTTCCGATCCTGCTGGCCGTCTCCGCATTCGCCTCGCTCATCGGCGCGGGCGGCGCGCCACGGGCATCCATCGAACTCGGCCGCGGCAACTTCAAAAAGGCCGAACGCATCCTCGGCACAAGCACGGCGTTCCTGATCGCCACGGCCCTTGCGCTCACCGTCATCCTGCAGCTGGCGAAACGGCCGATCCTCGTCGCGTTCGGCGCCAGCGAGGCGACCCTCGGCTACGCGATCGACTTCATCGGCGTCTACCTGATCGGCACGCTGTTCGTGCAACTCACCTTGGGACTCAACAACTTCATCTCCGCGCAGGGCAAGACCACGATCGCCATGGTGTCCGTGCTGCTCGGCACCGGCGTCAGCCTCGCCCTTGACCCGGTTTTCATCTTCGTATTCGGATGGGGCGTCAGGGGAGCGGCCGCGGCGAACGTGATCGCACAGCTGGTCTCCACGCTCTGGATCGTCGCCTTCCTCGCATCCGGCCGCAGCGCGATACGGCTGCGCCCGCGCGACATCCGCTTCGACCGGCTGATCCTGCCCGCGTTGGCGCTCGGCCTCGCGCCGTTCATCATGCAGATCACCGAATGCCTGATCAACGTGGTGTTCAACGTCGGCCTGCAACGCTACGGCGGCGACGACTACGTCACGTCGATCACCATCATCACCTCGCTCATGCAGATCGTCAGCGTGCTCACCGCGGGATTCCAGCAGGGCATCCAGCCGATCATCGGCTACAACTTCGGCGCGCGCGACATGGACCGCGTCCGTCAGGCCATCCGCATGGCGTTTCTCACGCAGATCGTGTCCGCGACGGCGCTTGTGTCCATACTCGCCGCGTTCCCCGGCTTCTTCGCCGGCTGGTTCACCGACAAGCCCGACGTGATCGCGATCGTGACGCGCATGATGCCGATCTTCGTCAGCGGATGGGGCATCTTCGGCATCCAGATGGGCGTGCAGTGCTCGCTCGTCGGCATGGGACAGGCGAAACTGTCGATCTTCCTGGCGATCCTGCGCAAGGTCATCCTGCTCGTGCCGCTCGCGCTCGTCCTGCCGTACTGGATCGGCGTCAACGGCATCTTCATCGCCGAGCCGATCTCCGACGCGACGTCCGGCATCGTCGCCGGCATCCTGTTCTTCTTCACCTACCGTCGCATCCGCGCGCAACTTGCCGAACGGTAGCCTGCCGGCGTCAGCGTGACGATGCGGACGTGTCCGGAACCGTGCCGTCATCCGCGCATGAGCCCCGCACCAACGAGTCGATGACGCCCGCGGCGAAGCCGACTGCCGCCGGCACCACCCAGCCGAGCTGGTACCGCTGCAACGGCAGCAGGCCGAGCACGCCGTCAAGCCACGGCATCGAGACACCGAACGCATGGGCCAGGCCGGCGACGCACGTCGCGAACGAGCAGACCGCGACCAGCAGCACGGTCCAGCCGTACACGCGGCCGAACCGCGCGGCGAACGCGCGGGGGAGGAACGCCAGCAGCACCAGCACGATCGCGATCGGATACAACGCGGCGAGCACCGGCACGGACACCCGGATGATCGCGCTCAGCCCGGCGTTCGAGACGACGAAACTGAACACGGTGAACACGGCCTGCCATGCGCGGTAGCTCACCGTGCGCCCGGCGACGGTGCGGAACCGTTCGTGGAAGTACGTCGCGCAGGTGCAGATCAGCCCGGTGCACACGTTCAGGCAGGCGATGACGAACACGACGCCCAGAAACGCGGTGCCCGCATGGCCGAACAGCGCCGACGTGAGATTGGTGAGCACCGTAGCGCCGGTGTCGGATGCCGGGTCGATCCGCGCGATCGCGCCCGAAACGACGCCCACGTAGCCAAGGGCGCCGTAGACGACGATGAGCAGCACGCCGGTGCCGAGTCCGGCGATCGCGGTTTCGCGCCGAACCTGCGGTTCGTCGTCGACGCCGTGGACGCGCACGTTGGCGGAGATCACGATGCCGAAATACAACGCGGCGAGCAGGTCCATCGTCTGATAGCCGTCCAGGAAGCCGCGGACGGTCTGATGCGTCGCGTAATCGCCGTATGGGGCAGTCGGCGTGCCGATGCCATGCGCCAGACAGGCGACGAACAGTATGGCGATGAGCGTCAGCAGCAGCGGCCCCATGAAGCGGCCAAGCACCTTCGACAGCCGTTCGGGATGCTGCGCGAACAGGAACGCCAGCGCGAAGAAGACCAGCGAATAGGCCAGCTGCGTGGCCGCCCGACCGTCGGCGTCACGGACGAACGGCGCGACCATCATCTCGAACGACGTGGTCGCCGTGCGCGGGATCGCGAAGCACGGGCCGATGGTCAGGATGATCGCCAGACCCAGCGCCAGCGAGCAGCGGGGAGAGACCCGGCCTGCCAGGGCGTCGAAGCCGCCGGCGAACGTGACGGCCAGCACGCCGAGGATCGGCAGGCCCACCGCTGAGACGATGAACCCGGCCGTGGCGGCAAGCGCGGCCGAACCGGCCTGCACGCCCACGAACGGCGGGAAGATGAGGTTTCCGGCGCCGAAGAACATCGAAAAGAACGTGAACGTCATCAGCAGACGCTGTCGGGCGGTCAGGCGCATGTGGAGGTCTCCTCGTTTCCGATCATGTCCGCGCGCAGGGCGTGGACGGGCGTGTGACGCGAATCTCCACCATACCGGACAGACAGGAAGAGGATGCGCAACGACAAAACAACGACAAAAAAAGGCTTCCGCCCCACATGGGGACGGAAGCCTTTTCCGCTATCGGCCATTCAGCCGATACGGACGCTGTTGCGTCGGGCCAATCAGCCGTTGACGCGGTCGATGCCGGACTGCACGTCGGCGATGACCGAATCCCAGGACTTGATGAAGGCGGCGACGCCGTCGGCCTCGAGCTTGTCGGTGACGGCCTTGAAGTCGATGCCCAGCTCGGCGAGCTTGTCCATGACGGCGTGGCTCTCGGCGTAGGTGCCCGGGATGGTCGGGGCGCCGTTGCCGTGGTCGGCGAGGGCGTTCAGGGTCTTCTCCGGCATGGTGTTCACGACGAACGGAGCGACGAGCTCGTCGACGTAGACGCAATCGGAGTAGTTCGGGTTCTTGGTGCCGGTGGAGGCCCACAGCGGACGCTGCTTCTTGGCGCCCTTGGCCTCGAGAGCGGCCCAGCGCGGATCGTTGGCGAACTTGTTCTCGAACAGCTCGTAAGCGATGCGGGCGTTGGCGATGGCGGCCTTGCCTTCGATGGCCTTGGCCTCGTCGGTGCCGATCTCCTCGAGCTGCTTGTCGACCGCAGTGTCCACGCGGGAGACGAAGAAGGAGGCGACGGAGCCGATGTGCTTGAGGTCGTGGCCGTTGGCGTCGGCCTGGGCGATGCCCTCGATGAAGGCGTCGATGACCTGCTCGTAGCGCTCGAGCGAGAAGATCAGGGTGACGTTGACGGAGATGCCCTTGGCCAGGGTGGCGGTGATGGCCGGCAGGCCCTCGAGGGTCGCCGGGATCTTGATCATCGCGTTCGGGCGGTTGACCTTCTCCCACAGCTCAACGGCCTGCTTCTCGGTGTTCTCGGTGTCGTGGGCCAGACGCGGATCCACCTCGATGGAGACGCGGCCGTCGACGAAGTCGGTCTTCTCGGCGATCTCGCGGAAGATGTCGGTGGCGTTGCGCACGTCGGTGGTGGTCAGCTCGCGGATGGCGGTCTCGACGTCGACCTTGCCGAGCTCCTTCAGCTGCTCGTCGTACGGGCCGACCTGGCTCAGGGCCTTCTGGAAGATGGACGGGTTGGTGGTGACGCCGACCACGTTCTTGTTGGCGATGAGGTCCTGCAGGGAGCCGGACTCGATGCGGGAGCGGGACAGGTCGTCCAGCCAGATGGACACGCCGGAATCGGACGTACGCTGAGTTGCTTCAGTCATTGTTGTTTTCTCCTTGATACCTGTTGGATCAAATTTTTCCGATGGGGGAGGGACCCGCCGGATGTGCGGGGCCCTCCCGCTTGCCGAAGGGTCGGCGGATCAGGCGTTGGCCTCGGCGATGGACGCCTCGGCGGCCTCGACCACGTGCTCGGCGGTGATGCCGAGGTCGATCATGTTCTGAGCGCCGTCACCCTGCAGGCCGAACTGCTCGATGGACACCGGCTTGCCGTAGGAGCCGAGGTACTTGTACCACGGCATCGCCACGCCGGCCTCGACGGAGACACGGGCCTTGACGGAGGCCGGAAGCACGGCCTCCTTGTACTCGGCGTCCTGCTCCTCGAACCACTCCATGGACGGGAAGGAGACCACGCGGGCCTTGACGCCCTTGTCGGCCAGGGTCTTGGCGGCGTCGACGGCCCACTGGACCTCGGAGCCGGAGGCCATGATGATGACGTCCGGGGTGCCCTCGGTGTCGACGAGCACGTAGGCGCCCTTGCGCACGCCGTCCTTGGCCTTGGCGGCGGTCTCGGCGAGCGTCGGCACGCCCTGGCGGGTCAGCACCATGGCGCCCGGCAGCGTGTTCTTCTTCTCGAAGAAGTAGCGGTAGGCCTCGGCGGTCTCGTAGGCGTCGGCCGGACGGATGACCTCGAGCTGCGGGATCGCGCGGAAGGAGGCCAGGTGCTCGACCGGCTGGTGGGTCGGGCCGTCCTCGCCGACGGCGACGGAGTCGTGGGACCAGATGTACAGGTTCGGGATCTCCATGAGGGCGGCCAGACGGACGGCGGAGCGCTCGTAGTCGGAGAACATGAAGAAGGTGCCGCCGAACGGACGGGTGTAGGAGCCCAGCAGGATGCCGTTGGTGATGCAGCCCATGGTGAACTCGCGCACGCCGAAGTGCAGCTGACGGCCGAACTCGTTGCACACCGGCCACTGCTTGGTGGCGCACTCCGCCGGGGCGAAGGTGGCGGCACCCTTGAGGTCGGTCTTGTTGGAGCCGCCGAGGTCGGCGGAGCCGCCCCACAGTTCCGGCATGACGGCCGCGATGGCGTTGAGGACGGAGCCGGAGGCGCCACGGGTGGCGACCTTCTTGCCGACCTCGAAGGTGGCCTCGAGATCGTCGAGGGCCTTGTCGAAGCCTTCCGGCAGCTCGCCGGCCTTCAGACGGTCGTACAGGGCCGCCTTGTCCGGGTTGGCCTTGCGCCAGGCGTCGAACTTCTCGTCCCATTCCTTGTGGGCCTCGAGGCCGCGCTCGGCGACCTTGCGGGCGTGGGCGAGGGCCTCCTCGTCGACGTGGAAGGACTCCTCCGGATCGTAGCCGAGGAGCTTCTTGAGGCCGGCGACGGCCTCGGCGCCCAGCTTGGAGCCGTGGGAGGACGGGTCGTTGGTCTTGCCCGGGGTCGGCCATGCGATGAGGGTGTCGACCTTGATGAGCTTCGGCTGGTCCGGAGCGGCGGCCTCGGCCTTGGCGATCACGTCGGCCAGGCCCTCGACGTCCTCCTTGTAGGAGCCGTCGGGCTGGATGAAGCTGAACTCGTCGGTGTACCAGCCGTAGGCCTGGAAGCGCTTGAGCACATCCTCGGCCAGCACCAGGTTGGTGTCGCCTTCGATCTGGATGCGGTTGGCGTCGAAGATCACGGTGACGTTGCCGAGCTTCTGGTTGGCGGCCAGCGAGGCGGCCTCGCCGGAGATGCCTTCCTCAATGTCGCCTTCGCCGCAGATGACCCAGATCTTGTGGTAGAACGGGGAGTCCTCCTTCGGGGTCTCCGGGTCGAGCAGGCCGCGCTGGAAGCGTTCGCCGTAGGCGAAGCCGATGGCGGAGGCGAAGCCCTGGCCCAGCGGGCCGGTGGTCATTTCGATGCCCGGGGTCAGGCCGTACTCCGGGTGGCCCGGGGTGCGGGTGTCGGCGCCGCCGCGGAAGTGCTTGAGGTCGTCCAGGGTCAGGCCGTAGCCGGAGAAGTAGAGCTGGACGTACTGGGTGAGGGAGGCGTGGCCACCGGAAAGGATGAAGCGATCGCGGCCTTCCCACTTGGGGTCGTTCGGATCATGCTTGATGAAATGCTGGTAGAGCGTGTAGGCGATCGGCGCCAGCGAGACCGGGGAGCCGGGGTGGCCGCTTCCCGCGTTCTCGACCGCATCAGCCGAAAGGACCTTGGCCATCTTGATGGCGCGCTCGTCCAGTTCGGTTTCCTTGAATTCGGTCATGTCTGTAGTTTTCCTTCCAATACTTCGGACACCACGCGCACGGCTTATGCCGTGTCATGCATGCCCTCACATTGCCCTTACATAATAACCGTGCGAACCGACTAAGCGGTGTGGTTTTTGGCGTGTTTTGTGAGCTTGTGTGCTGTTAACGTTCACAATAAACATGAATGGTACGTTGTGTGAACGTCGGGACAACGGCGGGATAACGGGGGATGTCGTCGGCGGGGCCGTCGGAAAATACTCCCAGAACGAACGGGTTAGCACTCGACACGCGGGAGTGCTAATACAATATGAACGGAAAGGAACATGCGCGTGCCTCGCACGGACGCATATGCGCATGTCATGTATATAAAAGGAGGCGCGTCATGACGCAATCGCGTCGCATGCTGGTGCTGCGCGCCGTCGTGGAGGACTACATCCGCTCCCAGGAGCCCGTCGGCTCGACGTCGCTGACCAAGGCCCACGATCTAGGCGTCAGCTCAGCCACCGTGCGCAACGATATGGCTGCACTGGAGGACGAGGGCTATCTGATTCAGCCCCATACATCCGCGGGACGCATCCCCACCGAAAAGGGATACCGGTACTTCGTCGACCGTCTGGCGACGGTCATGCCGCTTTCCCCGGCCCAGCGCAACGGCATCGCCACGTTCCTGTCCGGCTCGGTCAGTCTGCAGGACACGCTGCAACGGGCGGCCCGTCTGCTCTCGCAGATCACCGGACAGGTCGCCGTCGTCGCATCGCCGGCGCTGTCCAAGGCCACGCTCCGGCACGTCGAGATCGTGCCGGTCGGCGCGAGCGTGCTGCTCGCCGTCGTGATCACCGACACCGGCCGCGTCGCCCAGCACACGCTCGCCGTGCATCCGATGCCGTCCGCCGACGATCTGTCGCGCTTCTGCGACGTCGTCAACCGGCAGTGCTCGGGACTGTCCTTCACCGCTGCATCGGAACGGCTGCGTTCGCTGTCGGCCGATCCGGCATGGCGTACGTCGTCGTCGGTCAGCGAATCGCTTGCTTCGGCGTTCGCGACGATGGCTGACGACGAACGCGCCGGAGAGATGTACGTCGCCGGCGCGTCCAAGCTGGCGCACCAGCGTACGGCGGCCGACCTGGCGCCGCTGTTCGACGCGCTCGAGGAACAGGTCGTGATCATGCGGCTGATGAGCACGCTGAGCGAGGAGCCCGGACCGGACGGCGTCGGAGTCGCCATCGGCTCGGAAACGCACACCCCCGGACTGATGCACGCCTCCGTGGTGACCAGCGGATACGGTCGGACCGCTGCGGCGGACGCCGAAACCGCCGGCCGGACGGATGCGGTCGATTCGTCCGGATCCGCCGGCGCGGACGTCGACGGCGCGGACGCCGCAGTCCCGTCCGGATTCGCGGACGACGGTCCGCAGACCGCCGGAGAACCGGTCGCCTTCGTCGGTTCGATCGGTCCGACGCACATGGACTACGCCGCGACCATCGCGGCGGTACGGGCCGTGGCCCGCTACCTGACCGCCTCGCTGGTGGCCGACGGCGGCCCGATCGGGGACTGACCCCGGCTTATGGCACAATGACACGCGACAGACAACGATAAAGGACGGACAGTGGCAGACTACTACGAGGTGCTCGGCATCGAGCGCACGGCGAGCGAGGAAGAGATCAAGAAGGCCTATCGCAAGATGAGCCGCAAATACCACCCCGACATCGCCGGACCCGAATTCGAGGACAAGTTCAAGGAAGTCAACAACGCCTACGAGGTGCTCAGCGACCCGGACAAGCGCCGCATGTACGATTCCGGCGTCGACCCGAACAACCCGAACGCCGGTGCGGGCGGCTTCCCCGGCGGCTTCTCCGGCATGGGAGACATGGGCGACATCTTCGGGCAGTTCTTCGGCGGCGCGTTCGGCGGCTCGCAAGGCCCCACGCCGCGCACTCAGCCCGGCCGCGACGCGCTCGCCTCGACCTCCATCGACCTGAAGACCGCCGTGTTCGGTGGCACCGCCCATGTCAAGATCAATACGTTCGGCCTGTGCCAGCAGTGCGGCGGATCCGGCGCGCAGAACGGCTCCCAGCCCGTCACCTGCCCCCAGTGCCATGGACAGGGCTTCGTGCAGAAGGTCGTGCGCACCATGCTCGGACAGATGATGACCTCTGCGCCGTGCGAACGGTGCGAGGGCCATGGCACGGTCATCGAGAACCCGTGCCCGTCCTGCCTCGGCCACGGCCGTGTGCGCACCACCCGTTCCGTGGGCGTGACCATTCCGGCCGGCATCTCCGACAACGCCCGACTGCGTCTGGCCGGCCAGGGCGAGGTCGGCGAGGGCGGCGGTACCGCCGGCGACCTGTACATCGACGTGCGCGTCAAGCCCGACAAGCAGTTCACCCGCGACGGCGACGACCTGCACTGCTGGATCCAGGTGCCGATGAGCTGGGCCGTGCTCGGCCATGACATCGACATCGACACGTTCGACGGCACGAAGACCGTGACCATCCCCGAAGGGTGCCAGCAGGAGGACACCGTCACGCTCAAGGGCCTCGGCGTCGCGCGCATGCGCCAGCAGGGGGAGCGCGGCGACCTCGTCGCCCATATCGCCGTGCGCGTGCCCACCAAGCTGAGCGAGCATGAGCGCAAGCTAATCGAGGAGTTCTCCGACAGCCACGACGGCGACGCCTCCCATGTGGCGCAAGGATCCAAGCCGGCCGCCGCCGGCGCGCGCAAGGGTGGATTCTTCTCGAAGCTCAAGGACGCGCTGAGCTGAACGGGCGCTGGGGAATGGCCGCTTTCCTGACTGCTGTTGCAGTACAAGGAAAGCGGCCATTGTGTTTTCGACGTATCGGACATACGCCGGATCCTGCATAAACGGCGCAGGCCATTCCCGTTGGGTGGAAGCGATCCTGTGACATCTACTGTGGGATCCGCAGTTCTTCCGCGAGCTCCCGGGCCGTCTCCGCGAACTGCCTGACCGCCAGACGCGACAGTTGTGACGATGTGGTCACCAGTGAGACCGTGCGGGACACCGCGGGTTCGACGGGCACCACTCCGATGCCTTCCACGTTCGCCACGGTCGCCAGCCAGGGCAGTACCGCCACGCCGAACTCGTTTGCCACGGATTGCAGTACGGCCGGGTAGGAGCTGATCACGCCGGCGGTGTCCGGTTCGAAGCCGGCGCGTTCGGTCAGCACGCGGATGTGGTTCGACAGATAGGTGCCTTCCGGTTCCTGCAGCCAGATGTCGTCGGCCAGGTCTTCGATGTGCACCGACCGTTCGTCGGCCAGCGGATGGGATTTCGGCAGTACCGCGCACAGGCGGTCGGACAGCAATGGCAGCGACATCCGGCCACGCGCCTCCGGCTCCCCGGTCTTGCCCGTGGCGGGCGCGAACGAGGCGGAGAAGACGACGTCCAGCTGGCCGGCGTCCAGGAGCGGCAGGCTGCGGTCTGGCTCCAGCTCGTTGAGCACGATCCTGAGCCGCGGGAACCGGGTCTTCATGGCCGCGCACGCGGGGGCCGCCAACGGGGCCAGGGCGCTGGTGAATGCTCCCACGCGGATCGCGCCGCGCACTTCCATGCTTTCGCTGCAGGCCATGTCCTCGATCTCGCGCAGGTCGTTGAGCACCGGCCGCGCCCGATCCACCAGCTCGTTGCCGAGCGGGGTGAGGCGTACCTGCCGGCCCACACGCTCGATGAGCGGACGGCCGATCTCCTTCTCCAGCGTGGCGATCTGCTGCGAGACCGTGGATACGCTCAGTCGCGATACGTCGGCCACGGCGCGCATGGTCTTGAGCGCCTGCAATTGCACCAGCAGGTTGAGCCGTTCCGGATTGAGCATGTCGATCGCCTCCCATTCCGCCGTGCGGGCGCCGTCAATCGTGTGACGCCGCTCATGATATCCGACGCGGATATCATCCAACGTATGGGAAAACGAAACATTGTGTTCAGGTCCATGAGATGGACGTAAACGATCCGTTGCGTTTAGCATGCAGGCATGTTCATTGACAACAACAGCTGGTATTCCGATCCCTTCGAACGCCGGGAGGGTTTCTGGAATGATGTGGACCAGCATATGCTTCGTTACGGCGCACCCTACTTCACCCCTGCCATCATCGACCACGCCTCCGGCAGCTACGTGTACACGGAGGACGGGCGGAAGATCCTCGACTTCACCTCAGGCCAGATGAGCGCGACCCTAGGCCACGCCCATCCGGCGATCGTGAAGACCGTGCAGGAGACCTATCCGAGGCTCGACCACCTGTTCAGCGCCATGCTGTCCCGCCCGGTCGTCAACCTCACGCGTCGACTGACCGACGTGGCCGCCGCGGCATCGAACCGGGACGTGGACGGCCCGGTCGAGCCGCTCGACCACGCCGTGCTGCTCACCACCGGATCCGAAGTCAACGACGCGGCCCTGCGTCTCGCCAAGGCGGTCACCGGCAAGTTCGAGGTCGTCTCGTTCAACCGCTCATGGCACGGACTGACCAGCGCCGCCGCCGGCGCCACCTACTCCTCGGCCCGCAAGGTCGGCGTACCCGGCGTACCCGGCCAGATCGCCATTCCGACCCCGTACGAGTACCGTCCCGACTTCACCGACGCCGACGGCAGGCTCGACTGGCGCAAACAGCTCGACTACGGCATGCTGCTCATCTTCGACGAGGCGCAAACCAGCATGGGACGCACCGGCAGTTGGTTCGGCTTCGAACATGACGGCGTCACCCCGGACATCCTCACCGTCTCCAAGACGCTTGGCGCCGGGCTCCCGCTCGCCGCGATGCTCACCACCGCGAGCATCGAGCGCAGGGCGCACGATGCCGGGTTCGTGTTCTACACCTCGCACGTGAGCGACCCGGTGGTGGCCGCCGTCGGGTACACGGTGATGGACGTTCTCGAGAAGGACGACCTGTTCGCCAACGTGGACCGCCGCGGCGCCCAGCTGCGCGAGGGGCTGAAACGGATCATGGACGGCCATGAGATCGTGGGCGACGCGCGCGGACGCGGCCTGCTGCAGGGCATCGAGATCGTGGAGGACAAGGCGTCCAAGACGCGCTCCGAGCACCTGGCCGACCTCATCACCGAGGAGTGCTTCAAGCGTGGCCTGCACATGAACATCGTCTGCCTGCCCGGCATGGGCGGAGTCTTCCGCATCGCCCCGCCTCTGACCGTCTCCCCGGACGAGATCGACCTGGGACTGTCCATTCTCGACGAGTCGATCGGCGTGGTGGAACGCGGCCGCTGACCCCGCGCAACCCACCGAGGGCCCCTCCGCCATGATGACGGCGGAGGGGCCCTCGTCGCGTTCGGGCACGTCGATGCGCGGATAGTGCACCGTTCGACGTTCCCGAACGATCGGCCCGTCCGTCAGCCGGGGCCACAGGGACGAAAACTTCGGGTAATCGTATGGCGAGCCCCTCGAAACCTCCGATTGGGACTGTGTGACCATGCAGCGAAACCATCCAAGGTAAGGAGCAGAAAATGACCGCATACACACGAACCGCGACGACGCCTGCCATGCGGCAGCGCGCCACCCGGCAGGAGGACGACAACGAGGGACTGGAACGCGGCCTGCACGCCCGTCACGTCATGATGCTCGCCGTGGGAGGATCCATCGGAGTCGGATTGTTCATGGGAACCGGCACCGGTATCGCCCTAGCCGGCCCGTCCCTGATCCTCGCCTACGCCTGCGTGGGCCTGATCATCTTCCTGGTCATGCGTTCGCTCGGCGAGCTGCTCATGTACCGTGTGGTGCCCGGCGGATTCGCCGACTACGCGCGCGAATTCCTGGGACCCGCGTTCGGGTTCGTGACCAGCTGGGGATACTGGATCACGTGGTCGCTGATCGGCATGTCCGAACTGACGGTCGTGGCGCAGATCACGCACGGCTGGCTGCCGAACGTGCCGCAGTGGGCGATCGTGGGCGTCTCGCTCGCCGCGCTGGTCCTGCTCAACCTCGCCAAGGTGGGCGTGTTCGGCGAGGCGGAGTTCTGGTTCGCCTCCATCAAGGTCGCCGCGATCATCGTCGTCGTGGCCCTGGGCGTCGTGGTGTGCGTCACGCACGCCGGGGCGGCCGGTGCCGATGCCGGGCTCGCCAACCTGTTCGCCGTGTCGGCGCCATCGGGCGCGTCCGGGTTCTTCCCTTACGGCCTGTGGGGTTTCCTGATGGGACTCAAGGTGGCCGTGTTCTCCTACCAGGGCAGCGAGCTGATCGGCATGTCCGCGGCGGAGGCGGAGGACGCCGAGCATGTGCTGCCCCGTGCCATCAACGCGGTGCCGGCGCGCATCCTGCTGTTCTACGTGTGCTCGCTGGCGGCGATGATGTCCGTCGTGCCGTGGACCGGCTTCTCCGCAGACCGGAGCCCGTTCATCCAGACGCTCGACGCGATCGGCGTGCCGGTCGCCTCCACCGTCATGGGCGCAGTGGTCATCACGTCCGCGCTCTCCTCGTGCAGTTCCGGCGCCCTGTATTCCAACGCCCGCCTACTCATGCGCATGGCCCACAACGGCATCGCCCCGCGCGCGTTCGCCTCGGTCAGTGGTTCTCACGTGCCGGCGAACGGCGTGTTCGCGTCGGCCGCGATGATGGTCCTCGGCGTGGTGCTCAACGCAATCGTGCCCGAGCGCGTGTTCTCCTACCTCATGTCGATCTGCACGATCGCCGCGCTGTGGACGTGGGGTGTGATCATCGTGTGCGGCATGGTCTACCGCCGTCGCGTGGCCTGCGGCGAGGCCAAGGAGTCGTCCTTCCCGATGCCGCACGCCACGGCCGCCTCGGTGCTGTGCCTGGCGTTCTTCGCCATGGTGGTCGTAATCATGGCGTTCGACCCCGACAGCCGTATGGCGCTGGCCGGCATCCCGCTGTGGGGCGTGGTGCTCATGGCCGGCTACCGGATCCACCTCGCCCGGGGTGCGAAGAGGGGAGCGGACATGATGGAGACGAGCGACAACGTCGCCGCCGAGATCGAGTGACCGTTCGACGATGCCGAACGGTCACTTTGATAATGCGTGATGGACGTAAATGACGCCGCTTTATACGATCGGTGGCATCGGAAGACCAAAGGAGGAAATCATGACGATCGCAAGGATCGAACCGCGCATCGGTGCGGACGCGAAGGCCACGTACGGCCGTGGCCTGACCCGCAAGACGTTCGCCGTGCCGGCCGGGCGCCGGGCCGGCCGTGCCGCCGTGAGTCCGCTGGCCGGATTGCGCGGCGACGTGGCGGCGGTCAGAGCGTACGATCCGTCGCTGTCGTCCGACTGGCAGGTGCTGCTCACGTCAACCGGCATGCACGCGGTGTGGCTGTACCGTCTCTCGCACCGCCTGTGGACAGGCGGCCACCGTCTGGCCGCGCAGGTCGTCCGGGCGTTCAGCCACACCATGACCGGCGTGGAGATCCATCCGGCCGCAACGATCGGCGAACGGCTGATCATCGACCACGGCACCGGCGTGGTGATCGGCGAGACCGCGATCATCGGCGACGACGTGATCCTGCACCACCAGGTCACGCTCGGCGGCCGCGTCAACACGCCCGGCAAGCGCCATCCCACCATCGGCGACCGCGTCTACATCGGCGCCGGCGCCATGGTGCTGGGCGACATCACCGTCGGCTCCGACAGCAAGATCGGCGCGATGGCATTGGTCCTGCACGACGTGCCGCCACGCTCCGTCGCCGTGGGCAGCCCGGCGACGGTCAGACCGATCAGGTGAGAGGCGTGAACCGGGCAGCCGGGAACTGCAGCCGGAAACGGTTATCGCCGATTCGTCGCCTTCCTGCAGGCAAGGGCGATACGAAACCGAGCCCGGTCGACGAACCGATCATCCCGGTTTTCGCAGGTGACGCATCGCATGCGCATCCGAAACATGTCGGAGAACACCCGTCCTGTAGTGAGAGAGGATTCCTCGCGATGCATTCGCGAGACGTTCTTCGTGACGGTGGTTCGCTACACTGCTCTACATGGGTAAAAGCAAGCTGTTGAAGGCGACCGAGCGCATGGTGGTCGCCGATTTCAAGACTGTGGCGCAGGCCAAGGCGTTCGACGCGTTGAACGGCACCCGTCGCAAGGACGGTGCCTTGTTCGCCGTGCCTGATCTGAAGAAGGCGTCCGGTTCGACGACGGGCGGCAAGGTGAAGGGCGGCGGCGGATCGACGTTGGGCAAGATCCTTACGGCGGTGCAGATCGCACAGACCGGCATCCAGGTCGCGCAGGCGGTCGCCGAATCGCCGCAGGCGCAGCGTCTGGCCGCGAAGGGCGTCGACAAGGCGAAGGATCTGTGGGCTCGTCATGCCGCTAAGCGGGCCGATGACGGCACGGATTCCGATGACGCCCTGCAGACCGAGGAGGGCGCGCCGTCGATTGGCGGCATGATGCGATCTGACGCCGCCGCGCAGGACGTCGATGTGCGGGCCGAGCAGGCCGAGGCAGAAGAGCCCATGACCGCGCGTCAGTTCGCCGATCTTCAGCGTGAACGCGATTGGGCCGACCGGGTTGCGTCCAAGGCGCGTGAGCATCTTGACCGGTTGAACCGTCGTCTCAACAACGCGTCGATCATTCCCGACGACGGCTCCGAGGATGCCGTGCCGACGGTCGAAGCGGTTGCGGTGCACGAGCTGCCCCGTGAACGGGAGAAGCCCGACGTCGATCTGAACGTGATCGTCGATTCGATCGAGGAGGACGTTCGCTGAAGGGCATGGGCGCGGTGACGGTCAGCGCTTGGCCGGTGGTCTCGAACTGCCCGTGCGGCATCAGGATGCCGCTGACCGACAGATACGAGGTCTTGGAGTACTGACTCCGCCTGCAGCGTATCGTGACGCGGTAGATTGGGAGCCATGAGCAAACGCAAGCATGTCCTCCCCGTCGTCATCGCCGTGCTGGCCGTCCTGCTGCTGGCAGCGGGAACGTACGGGATGCTGCTGTGGCGGTCGGCGCAGCATGTGATCGACGAATCCCGGCAGGCCGGCGAGTATGCGAGCCTGGCCCAGACGGCGATCAAGCGGGGCGATGTCAAGCAGGCGCTCGCCCAGCTGGACAAGGCGGGCGACCATATCGTCGCGGCGCGCGACGAAACGCGCAGCCCGTTGTGGTCCATCGCCGAACGCGCACCGTATTACGGTTCGGATGTCGCGGCGGTGCGCGGCATGCTGGACGCGGCCGCCGATGCGGCGACCAACGCGCTGCCCAGCATCGACGATGCGGCACAGGGCACGCTGGTCGACTTCAACCTGTCCGAACTGCTGTCCGGCGCCAGTCTCTCGGACGGCACGATGTCGATCCCCAAAATCACCTCGGTCAAACAGGATCTCGCCGACGCCGGCGCCGTACTGGACCGCGTCCAATCGTCGATCCACGCACTGCCGCAACCGCACACGACACAGGTCGCCGACATGGTCGAACAAGGCAAACGCATCATCGACCAGGTCAACGAATCATTCGACACGATCAGCTCCATCATCGAGAAGATCCCCGGATAGCGGCGGCTGAAGCTCCGATGCCGATCTGACCGGCCGGAACGGCGTCTACAGCAGCGAGCGGCACATGGAGCGGTATTCGCTCACATAGCCGCCGCCGAAGAACACGCAATGCCCGGCGATCGGGTAGAGCTGCCATAGCGTCGTGCGCTCCTGCCAGCCGGCCTTGAGCGGATGCACCGACTGATAGCCGTCCAGGATCTCGGTCAGATAGCTCATGCCGAACAGGTGCAGCATCGCCAGATCCTCCTCGCGATGGCCGCCGTGCGCCGCAGGGTCGATGAGGACCGCCTCGCACTGGCCCGAATCCGCGGTCCACATCACGTTGCCGCTCCACAGATCGCCATGCACGCGGGCCGGCTTGTCCGCCGCGGCCCGGCCCAGCAGATCGGGCAGGGCGTCGACCACGCGCTGCGTCAGCTCAAGATCGGCCTTCGTCAGCTCGCCGCGGGCGATGCCCAGCTCGACCATCGGCAGCAGGCGTCCCTCGGCGTAATAGGTCGCCGGATCGTCCCATTCACCGGTGGCCATCGGCACCGGATCCTGCAGCGGACCGAAATAGCAGGTGCCATCGTATCCGGCCGGGGCCGAACCGAAATGGGGCGCGCCCGCATCGTGCATGTGCGCAAGAGCCGCGCCGAACTCGTGCGCCGCCTTCGGGGTGGGGGAGCAGGCGTCCACCCGTTCGATGTCCAGATGGTCCTTGCCCCATCCATAGACGTCCACCACGCGCGGGCCTCCCTGCGCATGCGCCTCGCCGAGCCATTCGAGGCCGCGGCCCTCGCATTCGAAGAAGCCCTCCGGCGCCCACATGCGCGACTTGCGGTACGTTGCCATGTTCCCTCCATTCCCTCCTTGCGGAGCGCGGACGATATCACCCCCGATTGTGGGCATTTGACAAGACAATACGCCGCTTCAGCCCATTCTTAGAGACCGGTGAGTAACGTTGGTCGATGCAAGCGAAACCATGACCGAGAACAAGAGGGGATCATGAATTTCTTTCAGGCGATCATACTGGGCCTCGTGCAGGCGCTGACCGAATACCTGCCGGTGTCGTCCAGCGCGCACATCCGCATCATCGGCGACCTGATGATCGGCTCCGATCCGGGCGCCGCATTCACCGCCATCATCCAGATCGGCACCGAACTGGCCGTGCTGCTGTACTTCCGCCACGACATCATCCGCATCCTGTCCCACTGGTTCGGCTGCCTGTTCGGCCACAACGGCAAGGACTGGAGGCACCGCATGGGCCAGGGCGACAAGGACGCCCTGCTCGGCTGGTACATCATCGTCGGCACGCTGCCGATCGTCATCGCCGGTCTCGCCTTCAAGCATGCGATCGAATCGACGCTGCGCAACCTGTGGATCACCGTCGCCGTGCTGTTCATCTTCGGCGTGCTGCTGTGGATCGTCGACGACCGCGCCCGCCAGATCAAGCGCATCGAGGACATGACCGCCAAGGAGGCGCTCATCTTCGGCATCGGCCAGATGCTCGCCCTCATCCCGGGCGTGTCCCGCTCCGGCGGCACCATCACCTTCGGCCGCGCCATGGGCTACACCCGCGAAGCCGCCGTACGCGTCGCCTTCCTCATGGCCATTCCGGCGGTCTTCGGCGCGGGCCTGCTCGAAGCCGTCTCCGCCGTCAAGGACTACGCCGCGGGCGACCTCGCCGGCACTCCGTTCCCCGGCTGGGGGCCCACGATCGCGGCGACCATCGTCTCCTTCGTCGTCGGATACATCGTGATCATCGGCTTCCTCAAGTTCGTCTCCACGTTCTCCTACAAGGCGTTCGCGATCTACCGCATCGCGCTCGCCGTGATCGTGGCCATCCTGCTGCTGACCGGCGTGCTCCAGCCGCTGGAGGCGACCACCGCGGCGCTCGCCGTCGCGGCATGATGCGCGGCACGGTCATGGGCCACGCCGCAGGGGTGTCGTTCGTGTGACGCGGTCCTCGGCGCGGGCGTTCGTCCGGGTTCCCGGCTGGGATCGCCAGCCGGGAAGCGCTAGTCGAGATCCTTGAGGAACGCCTCCGCCTCACGCACCAGCTGCTCGCATGCGGGCCCGCCGAGGGATGCCTCCCGGCGGGCCTTTTCATGTCTGTCGTATTTGGCTTCCAGATGGCGCACGTATTCGTTCAGCGCGTCGTTGCGCTGCGCCAGCATCGAGGCCTTGGACCGCCATTCGTCTGCCTTGCGCGGCAGATCGCCCGTTTCAAGGCAGACGCCCAGCAGTTCGGAGATCCGGTCGAGCAGCTCGAGCGTGGCCTGCGGGCAGTCCCCGTCGCCCAGATACTGGGGGATGGACGCCCACATCGTCGTCGTATCGAATCCTTCCTGCGAGGCGATGTCGTCGAGGATCGTCGGAATGCCGACCGGGCCGCTGTACCGCTGGTCGGGGTCGACCGACGCGTTCTCGCAGTCCACGTCCACCGGCAGGGGGCGCGTGTGCGGGCAGTCTGCGAACATCGAGCCGAGCGTGACGATATGCGTCACGTCCAGCTCGTCGGCGATGCGCAACGATTCAAGACAGTATTCACGCCAGCGATAGTTCGGTTCGGGCGCGAGCTGGGCGATTACATGACGATCGGGCGCGACTTCGATGTCGTAGAACGCGGTCTGCGGCCAGACGATGCGGCGTCGGCCGGTGGCGTGGCAGACGATGGGGCGCGTCTGCTGATAGTCATAGAACCCGTCGCAGCGGATGCGGCGCACCTCGCACGATGCGTAGATGGCGGTCAGGTGCCGTATGACGTTCGTCGCGGCCTGGCATGCGTCGTTCCATCCCTCGAACGCGGCGATCATCACCGTACCGCGTTGCGTTGCGTCTTCCTTCATACCTTCTAATGTAACCGGTTCGAAAACCCTTGGAATTCCTTATGCCGGAGGCGTATCGACAGGGATGTCCCCAATGCGCATGCAGTGTGCGACACGCCGGGGTTTGCGTGGGCTGCCGATCCGTGTATAGTAATCACTCGTGCTCAGGCGGCGGTAAGCTGCCGGGAAGCATCGCGGACATAGCTTAGTTGGTAAAGCGCAACCTTGCCAAGGTTGAGACCGCGGGTTCGAGTCCCGTTGTCCGCTCTAAGGTCCGATGAGTTGACGACCTTTGCGGTGGGTTAGCCAAGCGGTTAGGCAGCGGCCTGCAAAGCCGTATAGACGAGTTCGACTCTCGTACCCACCTCTTAGTCGGCCGAAGCGATTCGGTCGGTTGCATAAGACCCGGGCGGTTGGCGCAGAGGTAGCGCACTTCCCTGACACGGAAGGGGTCACAAGTTCGAATCTTGTATCGCCCACGAGTGCTTGGCATTCACAATTGAACATCGGGTGATTGGCGCAGCGGCTAGCGCACTTCCTTCACACGGAAGGGGTCGTAGGTTCGATTCCTACATCACCCACGAGCGTGGCAACACGTTTCGGGGCTATGGCGCAGCTGGTAGCGCATCTCCATGGCATGGAGAGGGTCAGGGGTTCGAATCCCCTTAGCTCCACTGGAATCCGCTTCTCACGGTGGAATCCTTTGCGGACATAGCTTAGTTGGTAAAGCGCAACCTTGCCAAGGTTGAGACCGCGGGTCCGAGTCCCGTTGTCCGCTCCGGTCGAAAGGCTCCCGAAAGGGAGCCTTTCTTTATTTTCCGCCATCTTGCATGCATGACGTCGTCCGCCGGCTCCGCGACCTGGGAACGTTCACGGCCAATGTCGGCACTCGATCCTATGGTGTCGCATGTTGATTAACCAGTCCAGGCCTGCCCATTGGTAACGCGGGCCCCGATAGCAAAGGACAAATCATGGCGCAAGCTACCATCTCCATTACAGTCAACGGCGAAGCGAAGGAGGTGGAAGCTACCACCACCGGCACCGAACTGTTCGCGGACGACAAGAACATCATCGCCGTGCGCCTCAACGGCGAACTGCGTGATCTGTACACGCCGCTTGCGGACGGCGACACGGTCGAGTCCGTCGCGCTCGACAGCGAGGACGGCCTCGGCATCATGCGCCACTCCGCGACGCACGTCATGGCCCAGGCCGTGCAGGAACTGTTCCCGAACGCCAAGCTCGGCGTCGGCCCGATCATCAAGGACGGCTTCTACTACGACTTCCAGGTCGACCAGCCGTTCACGCCGGACGACCTGAAAACAATCGAGAAGCACATGCAGCGGATCATCAAGTCCGCGCAGTCCTTCCGCCGCCGCGTCGTCACCGAGGAGGAGGCGCTCAAGGAGGAGGCCGACCAGCCGTTCAAGATCGAGCTGATCCAGGACAAGGAAGCGCATCTCGACCCGTCCACCGCCACCGAGATCTCCGGCAAGGAGCTGAGCTTCTACGACAACGTCGACCGCGACGGCAACGTCGTGTGGAAGGACCTGTGTCGTGGCCCGCACCTGCCGAACACGCACTTCATCAAGGCGTTCAAGATCGAGCGTTCCGCCGCCGCCTACTGGCGCGGCAGCGAGAAGAACCCGACCATGCAGCGCATCTACGGCACCGCATGGGCCACCAAGGAGGACCTCAAGGCCTACCAGACCCGTCTTGAGGAGGCCGCCAAGCGCGACCACCGCAAGCTCGGCGCCGAGATGGACCTGTTCTCCTTCCCGGAGGAGATCGGACCGGGCCTGGCGGTGTTCCATCCGAAGGGCGCCGCGGTCATCAACGCGATGGAGGACTACTCGCGCGAGATGCACCGCAAGTACCACTACAGCTTCGTGCAGACCCCGCACATCACCAAGGGCGGCCTGTACGAGACCTCCGGCCACCTGCACTGGTACAAGGACTCCATGTACCCGGCCATGCGCCTGGACGAGGAACGCGACGCGGACGGCAACATCACCAAGCAGGGCTTCGACTACTACCTCAAGCCGATGAACTGCCCGATGCACAACCTCATCTTCAAGTCCCGCCAGCGCTCCTACAAGGAGCTGCCGCTGCGCCTGTTCGAGTTCGGCACCGTGTACCGCTACGAGAAGTCCGGCGAGGTCCACGGCCTGACCCGCGTGCGCGGCCTTACGCAGGACGACTCCCACATCTACTGCACGCGCGAGCAGATGAAGGGCGAACTGACCAACCTGCTCACCTTCGTGCTCAAGGTGCTGCGCGACTTCGGCCTGGACGACTTCTACCTCGAGCTGTCCACCAAGGACCCGGACAAGTACGTCGGCTCCGACGAGATCTGGGAGGAGGCGACCAACACGCTCGCCGAGGTTGCCAAGGACTCCGGTCTGACCCTCGTGGCCGATCCGGGCGGCGCCGCGTTCTACGGCCCGAAGATCTCCGTGCAGGCCCGTGACGCGATCGGCCGCACCTGGCAGGTGTCGACCATCCAGCTTGACTTCAACCTGCCCGAGCGCTTCCAGCTTGAGTACATCGCGGCCGATGGCACGCATCAGCGCCCGGTCATGATCCATCGTGCGTTGTTCGGCTCCATCGAGCGCTTCTTCGCCGTGCTGCTCGAGCACTACGCGGGCGCGTTCCCGGTGTGGCTCGCCCCGGTGCAGGTGCTCGGCATCCCGGTCGCCGACGAGTTCGCGCCGCATCTGGCCGGCTTCGTCAAGTCCCTCGAGGACGAGATGGTCCGCTGCGAGATCGACTACTCCGACGACCGCTTCGGCAAGAAGATCCGCAATGCCTCCAAGTCCAAGACGCCGTTCATCCTCATCGTCGGCGAGGAGGACATGAAGAACAACGCGGTCAGCTTCCGCTTCCGCGACGGCAGCCAGCTCAACGGCGTGCCGGTCGACCAGGCGCGCGAGCAGATCCTCGACGTGATCAAGAAGCGCGTCCAGGTCAACTCCGTGGACGACTTCAAGGCCGCTGTGGCCGCGCCGGCCGAGGACTGATCCGGTCCGATTGCAGAGGTGTTCCGTGGGACGTGAGTGCGTCCGTCCCGCGGAACACCTGTGTCCGGCGCTTTGCCGACGCCGCTGGCAGTTGTCTGCAAAGCGCTCTAAACTTATCCCGTTTGCCAGTTTTATTCGTAGATCTGTAGGAGCATTATGTCAGGTCATTCCAAGTGGGCGACCACCAAGCACAAGAAGGCCGCCATCGACGCCAAGCGCGGCAAGCTGTTCGCCAAGCTCATCAAGAACATCGAGATCGCGGCCCGCATGGGCGGCGGCGACCCGGACGGCAACCCGTCCCTGTACGACGCCATCTACAAGGCCAAGAAGGCCTCGATGCCGGCCGACAACATCAAGCGCGCCGTCAAGCGCGGCTCCGGTGAGGAAGCCGGCGGCGCCAACTACGAGGACATCGTCTACGAGGGCTACGCCCCCGCCGGCGTCGGCCTGATCATCGAGTGCCTGACCGACAACCGCAACCGCGCGGCCGCCGAAGTGCGCTCCACCCTGACCAAGGGCAACGGCTCGCTGGCCACCTCCGGCTCCGTGTCCTTCAACTTCGAGCGCAAGGGACAGATCGAGGTCCCGAGCGAGGGCGTCGACTTCGACGACCTGTTCGAGAAGGCCGGCGACGCGGGCGCCGAGGACGTGATCGACGACGGCGACGTGTTCACCGTCATCACCGATCCGTCTGACCTACACACCGTGCGCAAGGTTCTGCAGGACGCCGGTTTCGACTACGACTCCGCCGATATGGTGATGCGTCCGAAGAACGAGGTCGAGCTGAGCCTCGAAGACGCCCGCAAGGTCTCCAAGCTCATCGACAACCTCGACGATCTGGACGACGTGCAGAACATCTACTCCAACTGGACCGCCTCCGACGAGGTCATGGCCCAGCTCGACGAGGAGTAATCCTCGCGTGATCATCCTTGGCGTTGACCCCGGGCTCACCCGCTGCGGGGTCGGCGTGATCGAAGCCGGCGCACACCGCCGGCTTTCTTTTGTTCACGTCGACGTCGTCCGCTCGTCGCCCGACATGTCGCAGGATCTGCGACTGCTGGCGATCTACAACGGCCTGGCGGCCAAAATCGACCGGTTCGCGCCCGACACGGTCTCCATCGAGCGCGTGTTCGCGCAGGAGAACCGCAACACCGTGCTCGGCACCGCGCAGGCGGCCGGCATGGCCATGCTCGCCGCAGCGCAGCGCGGCATACCGGTGGCATTGCACACGCCGACCGAATCGAAGCTGGCCATCACCGGCAACGGGCATGCGCTCAAGCCACAGATGGAACGTATGGTCGCCCGCATCCTGGGACTCAACGAACCGCCCACCCCGGCCGATGCGGCCGACGCGCTGGCCATCGCCATCTGCCATGCGCTGCGCCCGGCCGGCGCGCTGCAGGGCGGGGAGCGCGAGCAGCATCTGACGCCGGCGCAGCGACAGTGGGCGCAGGCCGCGCAGCGCTCGTCCGGACGCGGCCGGCGCAACGCGGATCGCGGCATGTGACACGCGTGCGTCCCTTCCGTCGAGCGCCTCATATAGACTATCGAACAGATGTTCGACGTTCCGGCCGTTTCCCGGGGCGTCGCGGCCGATGGGAACGATAGGGGATTGCCATGATCGGAATGCTGAACGGGCGCGTCGTGGAGGTGAACGCGGACAACGTCCTGATCGAGGTGGGCGGGGTCGGCTATGAGACTCGCATGCCGTCCGCGGATCTCGCCTCGCTGCGCTCGGGGCAGGAGACGCGCGTCTACACCTCCCTGAGCGTCTCCCAGGACGCCATCACGCTGTTCGGCTTCCTGTCTCTGGCCTCCAAGCGCATGTTCCTCCAGTTGCAGAAGGTCAGCGGCATAGGCCCCAAGGTCGCCCTGTCGCTGCTGTCCACGCTGCCGCCCGACCGTCTGGCCAGGGCGGTGGCCGACGGCGACGCCACGGCCCTCGCCAAGGCCCCCGGTCTGGGCAAGAAGGGCGCGCAGAAGATCATCCTCGAGCTCAAGGGGTCCATCGATCTCGATGCAATCGAATCCGGCCACGGCACCGCCTCGCGGCAGACCGGTGCGGACCCCAACTTGCGGCAGGTCGTGGAGGGACTGATGTCGCTCGGCTGGCGGCAGGCCGACGCCCAGACCGCGGTCGAGAACGTGTGCCGGGACAACGGCGTGGCCACGCCGTTGGCTGAGGACGATGTGCCGCGCGTGCTCAAACTCGCCCTGACCTCCCTTGATCGCGGAAGGTGACGCCCATATGGAAGACCGCATGGAATACGACGCCCAGACCAACACCGGCGCAAGGGAGGAATCCCTGCGCATGGTGTCCGCCGCACCGATCGGCAACGAACCCGTCAGCGACGAGGAGCTGCGCCCCCACGCGCTCGAGGGATTCATCGGCCAGCCGTTGCTCAAGGCGCAGCTGCAGCTGTTCCTTGACGCCGCACGCAAACGCGAGGTGCCGCCCGACCACATCCTGCTCGCCGGTCCTCCCGGACTCGGCAAGACCACGTTGGCGATGATCGTCGCCAACGAACTCAACGTGCCGATCCGAGTGACCTCGGGACCGGCCATCCAGCATGCCGGAGACCTCGCCTCCATTCTGAGCTCCCTGGACTCCGGTGAAGTGCTGTTCATCGACGAGATCCACCGTCTGCCCAGGGCCGCCGAAGAGCTGCTGTACATCGCGATGGAGGACTTCCGCGTCGACGTGATGGTCGGCAAGGGGCCGGGCGCCACGTCGATTCCGCTGACGCTGCCGCGATTCACCGTGATCGGCGCGACCACCCGCGAAGGCATGCTGCCGTCCCCGCTGCGGGCCCGTTTCGGCTTCACCGCGCACCTGGACTTCTACCCGCACGAGGAGCTGGAAAAGCTCATCGAACGCTCGGCGGCGGTGCTCGGCGTGAATCTGGGGGAGGGATCGGCCTATGAAATGGCCGTCCGGTCCCGTGGCACGCCGCGTATCGCCAACCGTCTGCTGCGCCGTGTGCGCGACTGGGCCATCGTCCATGACCTGGACATGGTGAATCCCGGGGACGTCAAGGAGGCTCTGTCGCTGTACCAGATCGATGCGGAAGGGCTCGACCGTCTCGACATCGCCGTGCTCAACGCCGTCGTCAGACAGTTCAACGGCGGGCCGGTCGGTCTGAACACGCTCTCCGCCATGGTGGGGGAGGAATCGGAGACGGTCGAGACCGTCTGCGAGCCGTATCTGGTTCGCGAGGGCTTCCTCATCCGCACACCCAAGGGGCGCGTGGCCACCGAAAAGGCCTGGTCCCATTTGGGCCTGGTCCCCAAGGACGATGTCAGCAAGCTATTCTAGACTTTTGGCCTTGGACATATGACCGCATGCCGGTGCGTGAGGCGTCGGCGTCTTTTTTCGAACCGTTAGGAGTACCGCCTTGCCAGCAGAGTCCATGAACCTCATCATGATCGTCTTCCTCGTCTTCATGATCGCCCTGATGTGGTGGCAGTCCAAGAAGGCCAAGAAGCAGCAGCAGGAAAAGCAGGACTTCCGCGCCAACCTGCAGCCCGGCACCGAGATCATCACCATCGGAGGTGTGATCGGCAAGGTCGTCTCCGTCGACGCGCAGTACGAGGAGATCGTCATCGACTCCGAAGGCTCCAAGCTGAGGTTCGGATTCAACGCCATCAGTCGCGAATACGTGCGCCCCGCGTACGTGAGCGACGACGATGTCGACGAGAACGGCAACCCTCTGCCGCAGGACGGGCAGGACGACGCTGACGAGGCGCAGGTGCCGGTGGACCGCGCCATCGAAGCGCCCGAGACCGACGAGGCGCAGGGCGAGACCAAGTAACACGAGCGGCCGCACGACCTCGAGTTTCCTTTATCCGAATACATCCTTCACGTAAGGCAGGTGCAGACCATGTCGCAATCCGATATCACCATCGCACGTTTGGCCGAGATCGGCCAGGACAACGCGGACTATCTCATCTCCCGTATTCGCTCGGTGCAGGGGTTCCCCAAGGAAGGCATCAACTTCCGCGATTTCATGCCGGTGCTCGCCGACCCGAAGGCGCTCGGGCTCATGCTCGATGCCCTTGAGGCCGCGCTGCCGGTACCTGCGGATTCATTCGACGCCATCGCGGGACTCGAGGCACGCGGTTTTCTGTTCGGACCCGCCCTGGCCGCGCGTCTCGGCAAGGGATTCATCGCCGTCCGCAAGGCGGGCAAACTGCCCCCTGAGACCATCGGCGAGTCGTATGATCTCGAATACGGCACCGCAAGCATCGAAATCGAGGCGAACATGGTCGGGGCCGGGGAGCGCGTGCTCATCGTCGACGATCTGATCGCCACCGGCGGCACGGCCAAGGCCGCGGCCGACCTCATCCGCCGCGCGGGTGGCGTGGTCGCGGGATTCAGCTTCGTGATGGAGCTCATCGGTCTTGACGGGCTCGCCGAGCTCGGCGACGTCCCCAGCAGCACGTTGGTGACAATGCCGGCCTAAGCGTGTCGGCACGTTTGACGTCACGCCCGCAGGATTCCGCCGGCAGGGGTTTCAGAGGATAGGATACATACCATGGATTTGTATGAATACCAGGCCAGGGAGCTGCTCGAGGAGCAGGACATTCCCGCGCCGAAGGCGATCTACGCCCAGAATTCGCACGAAGTCGCCGAGGCGGCCGACAAGCTCGGCTACCCGTGCGTCATCAAGGCCCAGGTCAAGATCGGCCACCGCGGACAGGCCGGCGGCGTCAAGCTGGCCCACAATCGCGACGAGGCCATCCTGCTGGCCGAAGGCATCCTGCCGATGACCATTCACGGGCACAAGGTCAACGGCGTGCTCGTCGCCGAGGCCAAGAACATCCTGCACGAATACTACGTGTCCATCTCCGTCGACCGCACCTCGCGCGACTACGACGTGCTGGCCACCGCCAACGGCGGCACCGAGGTCGAGGAGATCGCCCGGGAGCATCCCGAGGCGGTCAAGCGGCTGCACATCGACGCGCTTGGGGACTTCGACGAGGCCGCGGCCGTAGAGATGGCCAACAGCATCGGCTTCTACCATGCGGACGTGCACCAGGCCGCCGACATCCTGCTCAAGATGTGGCGGTGCTTCAAGGAGAACGACGCCACGCTCGTGGAGATCAACCCGCTCGCCAAGATCGGCGATCCGGACGATGAATCCTCCAAGTCGCTGTGCGCGCTCGATGCCAAGATCTCCCTCGACGACAACGCGGCGTTCCGCCACGACGGATGGGCCCGCTTCTCCGACAGCGTCGAAGCCGATCCGTATGAGACCCGCGCCCGTGAGCACGGCCTGCACTACGTGCACCTGCACGGCGAGGTCGGCGTGATCGGCAACGGCGCAGGACTGGTCATGAGTTCCCTCGACGCCGTCTCCGGCGCCGGCGAGGAGCAGGGCACCGGCGTCAAGCCCGCCAACTTCCTCGACATCGGCGGCGGCGCATCCGCTGCGGTGATGTGCGACAGCCTCGAGATCGTGCTGTCCGATCCTCAGGTCGAATCCGTGTTCGTCAACGTGTACGGCGGCATCACCTCCTGCGAGCAGGTGGCCAAGGGCATCCTCGAGGCGCTCGACAAGCTCAACGCCGCCAAGCCGATCGTCGTGCGCTTCGACGGCAACGCGGCGGCGGAAGGCCTGAGCATCCTCGCCCAGGCGGAAAACCCGAACCTGCACGTGGCCAAGACCATGGAGGAAGCGGCGCGGAAGGCCGCCCGCTTCGCCGCGGACGCAAAGGAGAACAACTGATGGCACTGTTCATCGAAGACGGAGCACCGGTCATCGTCCAGGGCATGACCGGCCATCAGGGCATGACCCACACCGCCCGCATGCTCAGGGCGGGCACCAACATCGTCGGCGGCACCAACCCGCGCAAGGCCGGAACGGTCATCGACTTCCCGGGCGCGAACACGGACGGCTCGGACGCGCACGTCCCCGTGTTCGCCACCTGCGCCGAGGCCCGCGAGAAGACCGGCGCCAAGGCCAGCGTCGTCTTCGTGCCGCCGAAGTTCGCCAAGGGAGCCGTCGTCGAAGCCGTCGAGGCGGGCATCGAACTCATCGTCGTCATCACTGAGGGCATCCCGGTGGCGGACAGCGCCTACTTCGTCGAACTCGCCCTGCGCAAGGGCGTGCGCATCGTCGGCCCGAACTGCCCGGGCCTGATGACCCTGCCCTCCACGCCGGAATCCCACGGCGTGAACCTCGGCATCATCCCCGACGGCATCGTCTCGCGCGGTCCGCTCGGACTGGTGTCCAAATCCGGCACGCTCACCTATCAGCTGATGGGCGAGCTGTCCGACATCGGCTTCACCGCGTGCCTCGGCGCCGGCGGCGATCCGATCGTCGGCACCACGCTGCTTGAGGCGCTGCAGGCGTTCGAAGCCGACGAGGCCACCAAGGCCGTCGTCATGATCGGCGAGATCGGCGGCACCGCGGAACAGGACGCCGCGCAGTGGGCCGCGGAGCATATGACCAAGCCCGTCGTCGCCTACATCGCCGGCTTCACCGCGCCTGAAGGCAAGCAGATGGGCCACGCCGGAGCCATCGTCTCCGGAGGCAAGGGCACCGCGAAGGACAAGAAGGAGGTGCTGGAGGCCGTCGGCATCCGGGTCGGCCGGACTCCGGGACAGACCGCCGACATCATGCGCGAGGTGCTTGCCGAACACTCGCTGATATGATCGCACGTCTCAAATCCCTGCTCAAAGGCGTGGGAACCGCGGCCGCGGCGATGGCGGTGTTCGCCATCGCCCTCGGCTGTTTCATGGCCCTTATGCTGCTGGTCATCTCCATGGAAGAGGGCGGCGACAACCTGTCCGCCCACTCGCTGTCGTTGACGGCGGCGGTCGTGCTGCTCAGCCAGGGCTCCGGATTCACCGTGGGACCGGTCCGACTGACGCTCATGCCGCTGCTGCTCACCGTGCTGCTCATCGCGCTGGTACGGGCGTTCGCGCAGCGCATGTCATGCGACGCGCCTGGATACATCGGCGGACTGATCACATGGATGATGTTCGACGGACTGTTCCGCGACGGCACGACCGTGGAACTGCATGACGACCTGCTGGTGACGCTCGGCAAAGGGGCGCTGGTGTTCTCCATCGGCTACCTGTCGGCCGCCGTGCCGGTTTCGCTGACCGTCGCCAGAATCGCGCAATGGCTGAAGACCTCGGTCGCCGAACGGCTGCGCGGAACGATCCGCACCGGGGTCGTGACGGCCGTGTCGCTGATGCTGTGCTATCTGTCCTTCGGACTGATCACCGTGATCGTTTGGGCGGTGCGCAACCATGCGGCGATGGCCAAACTGTTCGACCTGCTCGCCATGGGCACCGGATCGCGCATCCTGACCACCGTCGCTTGCGTGGCATGGCTGCCGAACCTGTGCATCTGGGCCGTTTCCTGGCTGTTCGGCGCGGGTTTCTCCATTGGGGATCTCGGTTCGTTCACGCTGTGGATCGGACAGTCCACCGCCCTGCCGTCGATCCCGGTGTTCGGCCTGTTTCCCGAGCCGGTGGATAATCAGACGATCCGGGCGCTGCTCGTGTCCATCCCGCTGGCCTGCGGCCTGATCGCCGGCCTGGCGGCGATGTGGTCGAAGCGTGGGTTCGCGATGAACGTGGATGTCGCGAACAGCCAGCCCGACGCCGAACTCGTCATGTCGTTCGCATATCCCGCAGGCGGGTTCTGCATATCGTGCGCGATGCTTTCGATCGCCTCCTCCCTGCTGTTCGTCGTCTCCAACGGCGGACTGGGCAAGGAACGGCTCGCCGTCATGGGCGTCGACGTGATCCAGTCCACCCAATCGGTCGGCCGTCCGACGGCGTTGGGGCTGCTCGCCGCATGGCTGCTGTCGCTGGTTGGCGTCGCGGCCGTTTTCGGGATACGCTGGGCCTCACGACGAGTGCGCGCACGCGGCCGGTCCGCGTCCACGGACGAGGAGGCCACCACGGCCACGGCCGCGCAAGACGTGCCCTCTACCGGGCCACAACAGGAATCAGCAACCAAGGAGGAACAGGATGACGAACACGAGCCGACCAATACGACGGGCACTGGTATCCGTCTTCCATAAGGAAGGCATCGAAGTCCTTGCCCAGGCCTTCATCAAGGCCGGCGTCGAAGTGGTCTCCACCGGCTCCACGGCGAAGAAGCTCGCCGAACTGGGCGTGGACGTGACCGAGGTCTCCCAGGTCACCGGCTTCCCGGAAAGCCTTGACGGCCGCGTCAAGACGCTGGACCCGCACATCCATGCCGGCATCCTCGCCGATATGACCAATCCCGACCACGTCGCCCAGCTCGAGCAGCTCGGCATCAAGCCGTTCGACCTCGTGGTCGTCAACCTCTATCCGTTCGCCGACACCGTGCGCTCCGGCGCGGACGAGGCGGCCACGATCGAAAAGATCGACATCGGCGGCCCGTCCATGGTCCGCGGCGCGGCCAAGAACAGCGCCACCGTCGCGATCGTCACCGATCCGGCCGACTATGCGCTGGTCGCAGAGCGCGTGGCCGACGGCCGCGGCTTCGACCTTGCGGAACGCCGTTGGCTTGCCGCCAAGGCGTTCGCTCACACCGCCGCATACGATGCGACGATCAACGAATGGACGTCGAAGCATTGGCCGAAGCCGGACACCGTCGACGAAACCGAGCATGACGACCAGAACGCTCCCGTCGACGACGCCAAGTTCCCGGCGGCGTTCACCCGCACGTGGGATCGCGCACACGTGCTGCGCTACGGCGAAAACCCGCACCAGCAGGCCGCGCTGTACATCGACCCGCTGCACCGCGACGGCTTCGCCCACGCCGAACAGCTCGGCGGCAAGCCGATGAGCTACAACAACTACGTGGACGCCGACGCCGCATGGCGCGCCGTGTGGGACTTCGCCCCGCAGATCGCCGTCGCCGTCGTCAAGCACAACAACCCGTGCGGCCTGGCGATCGGCGCCACCGCCGCCGAGGCGCACAAGAAGGCTCACGCCTGCGATCCGATGAGCGCGTACGGCGGCGTGATCGCCTGCAACACCACCGTCACCCTCGAGATGGCGGAGAGCGTGCGCCCGATCTTCACCGAGGTCATCGTGGCCCCCTCCTACGATCCGGAGGCCCTCGAACTGCTGCAGACCAAGAAGAAGAACCTGCGCATCCTCAAGGTGGCCGAGCCGCCGAAGGGCCATGAGCAGATCCGTCAGATCGACGGCGGCCTGCTCGTGCAGACCACCGATCTCATCGACGCCCCCGGCGACGACCCGAACGGCTGGAAGCTCGTGTCCGGCGAGCCGGCCGACGCTGACACGCTCAACGATCTGCTGTTCGCCTGGCGTGCGATCCGCTGCGTCAAGTCGAACGCGATCCTGCTCGCGCACGATCAGGCGACGGTCGGCATCGGCATGGGCCAGGTCAACCGCGTCGACTCGTGCAACCTCGCGGTCGAGCGCGCCAACACGCTGGCCGACGGCGCCGATCGCGCCACCGGCTCCGTGGCCGCGTCCGACGCGTTCTTCCCGTTCGCCGACGGCGCCGAGATCCTCATCAAGGCCGGCGTGAAGGCGATCGTGCAGCCCGGCGGCTCCATCCGCGACGAGGAAGTGATCGAGGCCGCCAAGCAGGCCGGCGTGACCATGTACCTGACCGGCACCCGCCACTTCTTCCACTGATCCACTCCAGATCCATCACCGGCCGGCGTCCGCAGCCCTTCCCTCGGTCGCCGGCCGGCCCCGAGAAAGGCGGCATCATGCATGACCATCCGTTCGTCTCCGAGGCGCACGAAGGCAAGCCATGGTTCGAATGGCTCGTCGGCGCCGTCGTGGTGGTCGCCGTGGCCGTCGCCGCCCTCGGATACACGATGGCCGCAACCGTGATCATCGCGGTTGCGGCCATCGTCACCGGGCTGCTGCGTCTCATTCTGCGCGAACGCAGCCCATGGAAGGTACGCTCAGTGGCGTTCGACTCCTTCATCGGCATCGCTCTGGGCGTCGGCCTGCTGGCCAGCTACCTCGCCATATACATGCTCGTCTGAACCTTCGAAGCCGGTCTCGCCATCCTGCGACGCGCCGGCGGTCTCGGCGGCATCTCCAGCGACGGCCGCGTCATCCGGCGCGGCCGTCCGCTTATGCTTGGCCGACTGCGCCATCTGGGCGACGATCATCGCCAGCGAGACCACGGCGGCCGCCAGCACCGGGCACACCCAGAACACCCACAGCTGGCCGAGCGGTTCGACGGTCAGCCCCTGACCCTGCGCGAACAGCGCGATGCCGGTGGCACGGGCCGGGTTGAGCGCCGCGCCCGTGATCGGATAGGTGATCGCCGCGCCGACGCCGTAGGCGACGCCCATCGCCGCCGTGCCGCTCGTGGAGCTTGCGAACCGGCGCAGCGAGGTGCCGACGATGATCAGCGAGGCGACCACCTCGACGACGATGGCCATCGTGATGCCGAAGCTGATGCCCACGGAATTCACCGTCGAATAGGAGACGGAACCCTCCGCATAACCGTTGACGGCAGGGGTGAGCCACACCTTCTCGGCGATCGAGCTGGACGTGGGCAGCATGAACCGCAGCACGGCGCCGGCGCCGATCGCGCCGACGACCTGCGCGACGACATACGCGACGCCGTCGATCGCCGGAGTCCTGGACACCAGCACCGAGGCGAGCGTCACCGCGGGATTCAGCTGCGCGTCGGACACGCCGGACAGCAGCATGGTCACCCCGGCGTACGCCAGCGCCGTACCCACGGCGATGAACGCCATGTTCGCGCCGTAGATGGATGTGCCGAACGAGCCGATCGCATAGAGCGCGAAGCAGACCAGGAACGAGCCGGCCAGTTCGGCCAGCGCACGGACTGCCAGAGGAGTCGCGGGACGGCCGGACTCGACCGTCGTCTCGTCGGTCGTCACAGGCTGGGACGCCGCGTCCCGCGCGGAGGGCTCCCCGTAAACGTCTTGTGCTTCGAAAGCTGTCATAATCAATCCTCTTTAGATATCGTCGTCGCGGGATGCGCCCGCCGGACGACTGTCATAGTACCAGCTACCGCTGCGCCCGCCCCGGCGATGGCCCGGTCCGGAAGGGTCCTCCGTGCAATGCGGCACGCGACACGACATGAGGCGAGCGACTCGCGGACGGACTAGGGGAGCCGTTATCATAACCATGTCCATCATGCAAGCCGATGTTCGCATGATGTTGCATTTAGGAATAATCAGTAACGGGCGTACATACCACGTACGCAAGGCCACGTTGGGAGAACGATGCCAAACGCATATTCCCGCGCCGAGAAGGCGCATATCCATGATGATCGCAACGCCGTCCGCCTGCAGAAGATCCTTGCCCAGGCCGGATTCGGCTCCCGCCGCAAATGCGAGGAAATGATCACCGACGGCCGTGTCGAGGTCGACGGTGAACTGGTCACCGAGCTCGGCACCCGCGTCGATCTCGAGCACCAGCAGGTGCGCGTCGACGGTTCGCGCGTGCGCATCAACCCGAACCACGTCACGTTGGCGCTCAACAAGCCCAAGCGCGTTCTGAGCGCGATGGAGGACCCGAAGGGCCGCTACACGCTGCGTGACATCGTGGGCGACAAATACGAGCGTATCTTCCACATGGGCCGACTGGACTACGATTCGGAAGGCCTCATCCTCATGACGAACGACGGCGAGCTCAGCCAGCACGTCATGCACCCCAAGTACGAGGTCGAAAAGACCTACATCGCCACGATCGAAGGCAAGATCAGCGGCACCGTGTGCCGCCGCCTCGTCACCACCGGCGTGCAGCTCGACGACGGCTGGATCAAGCTCGACCACTGCGCGATCATCGATTCGAACCGCGACACCACGATCGTCAAGGTCGTGCTGCACTCCGGCAAGAACCGCATCGTGCGCCGCATCTTCGGCTCGATCGGCTTCCCGGTCAAGCGCCTCGTACGCACGCAGATCGGCCCGATCAAGCTCGGCGAGATCAAGCCCGGTTCCTACCGCGTGCTCTCGCAGACCGAGGTCCGTTCCCTGTCGAAGGCGGTGGGCCTGTGATCCGCGTCGCCATCGACGGCCCCGCCGGCGTGGGCAAGTCCTCCACGTCCAAGGCGCTGGCCAAATACTTCGGATTCGCCTACCTTGACACGGGCGCCATGTACCGTGCGTGCGCATGGTGGTGCCTGCACCGCGGCATCGATCTCGACGCCGCACCGGTCGACGAGCAGCTCGTCACCGAAACCGTGGGCGAATTCTTCACCGACGATCACTTCGACATCTCCGTCGATCCGGACGACGCGCGCGTGTTCGCCGACGGCGAGGACATCAGCGACGCGATCCGTTCGTCCGAGGTCTCGTCCCATGTCTCGAAGGTGTCCGGCATCGTGCCCGTGCGGCACGTGCTCGTCGCCGCTCAGCGGGCCCTCATCATGCGCGAATCCGCGGTCGACTCGTTCTCCGAGGGACGCGGCATCGTGGCCGAGGGCCGGGACATCACCACGGTCGTGGCCCCCGACGCCGAAGTGCGTGTGCTGCTCACCGCCCGCGAGGAGGTGCGTCAGGCCCGTCGTTCCGGACAGGCCGTCGCCGCCGGCTCGGTCGGCTCCGACGACGTCGCCGCCCGCGACAAGGCCGATTCGAAGGTGACGAGCTTCATGACCGCCGCCGACGGCGTCACCACGCTCGACAATTCGGACCTCGATTTCGAACAGACGCTCGACGCGCTCATCGGCATGGTCGAGGATGCGATCGAGGAGCAGGAGTACGAGCAGTATGTCGCCAACCTCGACGACTACGATCTGGACGAGGCCGACGAGGCGCTCGTCGCCAGCCGCGGACTGTCCGCCTCCGACCGGGGCGATGGTCCCAAGCAGGTCGGCGTGCTCGCCGTGATCGGACGACCGAACGTCGGCAAGTCCACGCTCGTCAACCGCATCCTCGGCCGGCGCGCCGCCGTCGTCGAGGACACGCCGGGTGTGACACGCGACCGCGTCAGCTACGACGCGGAATGGGCCGGCACCGACTTCAAACTCGTCGACACCGGCGGCTGGGAGGCCGACGTCGAAGGCATCGACTCGGCGATCGCCTCCCAGGCGCAGATCGCGATGCAGCTGTCCGACGCGGTCGTCTTCGTCGTCGACGGTTCGGTCGGCCTGACCGACACCGACGAGCGTATCGTCAAGCTGCTTCGCGCATCCGGCAAGCCGGTCACGCTCGCCGTCAACAAGATCGACGACGCGGCCAGCGAATACATGGCCGCCGAATTCTGGAAGCTCGGCCTAGGCGAGCCGCATTCGATCTCCGCCATGCACGGCAGGGGAGTGGGTGACCTGCTCGACGAGGCCATCGACTCGCTGAAGAAGGCGGAGAAGACCTCCGGCTTCCTCACCCCGACCAACCTGCGCCGCGTCGCGCTCGTCGGACGGCCGAACGTCGGCAAGTCGTCTCTGCTCAACCAGCTGGCGCATGAGGAGCGTACGGTCGTCAACGATCTGGCCGGCACCACGCGCGATCCGGTCGACGAGATCGTCCGCGTCGACGGCGAGGACTGGCTGTTCATCGACACGGCCGGCATCAAGCGCCGCCTGCACAAGCTGTCCGGCGCGGAATACTATTCGTCGCTGCGCACGCAGGCCGCGATCGAACGCTCCGAACTGGCGCTCGTGCTGTTCGACGCCTCCCAGCCGATCTCCGACCAGGATCTCAAGGTCATGAGCTCCGCCGTGGACGCGGGCCGTGCGATCGTGCTTGTGTTCAACAAGTGGGATCTCATGGACGAGTTCGGCCGCCAGCGCATGGAACGTCTGTGGAAGACCGAGTTCGAACGCGTGACATGGGCCTCGCGAGTGAACCTGTCGGCCAAGACCGGCTGGCATACGAACCGTCTGGCGCGAGCCATGCGCGAGGCGCTCGACTCGTGGGACAAGCGCATCCCCACCGGCAAGCTCAACGCGTTCCTCGGCCAGATCCAGGCCGCGCACCCGCACCCGCTGCGCGGCGGCAAGCAGCCCCGCATCCTGTTCGCCACGCAGGCCTCGACGCGCCCGCCGCGCTTCGTGATCTTCGCCACCGGCTTCCTTGAGCACGGCTATCGCCGCTATCTGGAGCGCTCGCTGCGCGAGGAGTTCGGCTTCGAAGGTTCGCCGATTCAGATCTCGGTGAACATCCGCGAAAAGAAGAAGCGCAAGTAGCGGTGGCGACGGTTACGGCGATGGTCCGCTCGGCCGTCGCCATCTGAAGCCGGCGCTGTGACGAGAGCGGCCCGTATGGCTATGCGTTGCCATACGGGCCGCTCGGCGTATCACGGGTCGTACTTGGTACGTGAGGACGGTGTGTGGATGTCCTCTCCGCCGGGATATCGTGCGATCGGCGGGAACACGCCGGCGGGAACACGCCGATTTGCGTTTTCCGATTCGTCTGGTAACTTATTCCACTGTTGCGCGATGCAACATCGGACCATAGCGCAGTTTGGTAGCGCACTTGACTGGGGGTCAAGGGGTTACTCAGTCGGACTGAGTGACACCGGACCTGAGGTCTACTGCCAACTGGGCTGAGGGCCAACGGCGAAAGCTGTATAATTGAAGACAGACACGATTAGACACGATGACGGTAACACCTCCGGTGTTTTTCCCACTCAGACACGACGTGAATAATCAGTCATTCGGACCATAGCGCAGTTTGGTAGCGCACTTGACTGGGGGTCAAGGGGTCGCGGGTTCAAATCCCGCTGGTCCGACTCTTTGAGAGGGTTGGGAATAGGCCGCTTTGCCTTACGGGAGTAGGGCAGAGCGGCTTTTTGCTATTAACTGTTTTTAATGTTTTTTAGCCGTGTTTTACGAAAAATGTGGGCAAAATGTGGGCACGGGGTGGGATTTGTTGTCCAAGATTCACCGCGACGTGTCGGTTACTATTTATAACCGTTTGTGCTATGATTCATGAACATGAGTCCAGCGGAATGCAAATGCCTGCGCGAGAGCATGGGATTGACCACGAAATGGCTCGCCGGCCGGTGGGGCGTGGCCGAGTACAGCGTCAAACGTTGGGAGCGGGACAGGCGGGTGCCGGACGATCTCGCCGCCGACCTCACCGGGCTCAGGAATTTGTTCGACCGGCTGGTGGGGGAAGGTGTCGATGAACGGGCGGACGCGATACCGGTGCCACGAGTGGACGCGGAATCACCGGACGACAAGCCCGCAGCCTGGCATCGGATCATCGCCCAACGTATCAGCGAACAGACCGACGGCAGGATCCTCTACTACGCGGACGCCGATCAGTAAGGGCGGGATCCGCGACAAACTGTCCGAAACGCAAATACCGCCCCGCGCCCTCCATTGCGGAGAGTGCGGGGCGGTGTGGTGTATTGGCTATTCTTTTGCCGCTCGGCTGAGGAACTGGACGAGGTTGTTGCTCTCAGTCTCGGTGAGGATGGTGTAGTTGCTGGTGGCCATGTCGTTGGCCTTGCAGAATGCCTCCCATTCGGCCCAAGTGCCGAACCCGTGGCGTTCGAGGGTGGGCGTGAGCCACCAGATCCCGCCGGTCTTTCCTGTCTTGCTGTTCTTGGTCGCGTACGCGTGACCTCCGCCTCTCGTGACGCGTTTCAGAGTCTCGTACGGATTGCCGTACGGCTGTTTGTTCGACGAGCCCTTGGGTGCGAACGTCCACACGCTCATCGCGATGTTGTACAGATCATCCTTGCTGATTGCCATGTCATCTCCATTCAGTTTCTGCTTGACGAGGTTAACGAATTTGTCCCATGAGTATCCGTAGCGAGTGAAATACGGCATGGGGTCCGTATGGTCCGACCCACCATAGGTTCGGGAGAACCACTGGTGCGGGTGCATGCGGTCCACGCTCCAACCATGGGCCTTGAGACGCTGCGCAACCACTTCGGCCGCGATCTGAATGCCCTTGGCGAAGTCCGCAGCGTTGGTGGCTTCGCAGATCTCCAGCCCCTCGCAGGTCGCGTTGCCGTTGCCGACCTGCCAGCACAGACGGTTGTAGGGCACGCAATGGTACGCGTCGGTCCAATCGGACACCAGGTGGACCGCGTAATCATAGTTACGGCTCCATAGATCCCGGTGGTTACGGGCCGTGGCTCCCGGATTCGCCGTCGAGTGGACCGCGAAGTACACAGGGGAAAGGTACCCATGCCCCTGATTGACGATGTCCTCCCGGATCGTGGTCATGCTCACTCCTCGGGATAGTCGGCCGACAGTGCGGCGGCGTCCTCCGCGGTGGCTGGAATGCCGAATCCGTCATACGCCGGCACGACATAACCATTGGCATCATCGGAATCCGTGGCGTCGGTCGCGACGGCCTCGCTGACCTCTGGCTGGTCGGCCGTGTTGCCGGACCGCTTCGCGAGCTTGATCGCATTAGTCACCTGTGCGCCCTCGTACGCGGCGTCGGTGACCACGTTATGAGTCCACCAGTTGTACACGGCCGAGATCACGGCGATCACGCCCAACACAGCCGCGGACACCTGATCCGACGTGAACGGCAATGGGTTGAGACCGGCGAGCGCGAGGCCGGCGCTGATGGTGGAGATGAGGTTGACGGCCAGGGCGGCGATGGCCTGGATGCGGGCCTGTGTCAGGCCGGGGATGGTTGTGGTGGCGTGGTCTGCCATGATGGGGTCCTTTCATTCGTGGTGTGTTTTGGTGTAGTCCCAGTCGCAGGTTTTGCAGCGTTGCTCGTAGTCGTGGGTGAGCCATTCATGACGGGCGTGGCCGAGGCCGTTGCCGCCGAGGGAGAGATATTCCTGTCCGGCTTCGAGCTGGCGCTCGTGCTGGGTGCGGCTGGTGGTGTGCGCGAACAGTTCGAGACGGAGCACGTCGAGACGGATCGCCCGCCGGTCGCGTTCTGATTGTTCGAGGCGCTGATAGTCGCGGTCGAGTTTGGCCTCGATGTCGCGCATGGTGGGACTATCCGCGAGCGCGGCGTCGAGGTCTTCTCGGGTGAGCGTGTGCTCCCGCCGGTCGATCCTGTTGAGTAGCCAGGTGACGAAGGTGACGCCTGCGCCTCCGGATAGGAGGGAGACGAGTACGGTGGCCCATACGGGCATGACGTCGGTCAAGGCATGGCCTTCTTTCCTTTCAGTTGAGTGGCATGGTGTCCCCGTTGAAGCAGTTTTTGGGGAGTCCGAGGGTTTGGAGTTTGGTCCAGTCGTCGGTGGTGAACACGCCCACGTTGTCCGCTCGCCAGGCCTTGCCGTCGTTGAGGGCGGTGAAGGTGATCTCGGTCGCGTCCTGTGTGGGAGTGATCGTCCAGGTGTTCGCGTTGGGGGTGCCGGGGATGGTGAGTGTCGTCCCGCCGCAGGTGATCGTGAATCCCTTCGAGGTTTCGTCGGTCCATGTTTTCCATACGCTGATGCGTACGACCAATACGGTGCCTGCGGTGACGGGGCGGATCGGCATGGTCTTGCCGTCGCTGTTGAACCCGCTGAATGATTTCGGCTGCAATGCGAGATTGGTCAGATACGTCATGCGGCCACCTCCCATTGGGAGGCGGTCATGTCAGTGGCATGAGGTCCCCGTACAGGCGGCCGGGATTGTCCGTCCATGCCTGCCATGCGGTCCAGTCCGCGGCGGTCATGAGCATCAGGTTCGTGTACGAGGCAGCCTCTCCCACTGTCAGGGGCGAGGTGAACACGACCTGCGTCGTTCCGCTCGAGGGCAGCGTGAACGGTACGACCAGTTGGGTAGTGCCCTTCTTCGGTATGCCGCCGTCGGCGCCCAGCTGCGTCCATTTGCCATCCGTCGCTGAGGTTCCGACGATCATCGAATACCCGCTCCGTATCGCGGTGGTGGATGAACGGTATACGTTGGAAACCATGACCAGACTGGTCGACGGCGTTGCCGTCGCCCATTCGTTGATAATGAATCTTGTCTGACAGCCGTCGGCGTCCGAGCCCATGAGATTGAACCCGTACAGGCCGTTCCGGGACGTGTCCACGCGGGTCACTGTTCCGTTGCCCGCGCTGACCGCGGGCAGGCTCGTGGCCTTCGGGTCGGGCCAATAGTTGTGGAAGATCATGCCACCAACCCCCAGTCACGAGAGTTGAAAGCATGATTAGAGTGGGAGCTAAGCCCCCCCCCTAATGGCATGAGATCCCCGTAGAGGGCGGTCACGCCAAGGGATTGCAGCGCCGTCCATTCAGCCGGCGTGCACAGGACGGGGGATTTGAGGCTCACGTTGTTCCCGGTCTGCTTACCGGCGGCGATGTCGAGTCGAATCGTTTTGACGCCGGACGGCACGGTGAACGACGCGGACAATGCGACGAGCGTTAATGATTTCGCGCCGGTCATATTCACGAGCCATGTCCACTTTCCGTTCGCGTTGATATAGCCGATACGGATCCACGCGTCATCGATGAACGAGCCGACGGAAACGTCCCGCACCCAGAAGAACGTGTGGAACTCGTACGTTCCGCCCAAGGTGAAGGGAATGTCCACCTGCGCGTAGCCACTCGCATCCGACGTGGGGGTGACGATCAGGTGGTCGCCGTTGCTGTCGTAGCCGGTCACGGTCACGTCGCCGTTCTTGGTCACATACGCGCTGGTGTTCTTGAACAGGGGATCGGGGAAATAGTTGTATACGAGCGTCATGCGACCAGCCCCCATTCGGAGGTCAGGTCAACGGCATCGTGTCCCCCGCGAAATGGTAGAGGCCCAGTTTGTTGCGTAGGTACTGCCAGTCCGAATACGTGTAGTAGCCGAACAGTTTCGGCGTGACCGAGGATTGACCCTCGCCGAGCCAGATAAGCACGTTCTGCGCGGTCGTGTTCCGGAACCGGACCACCTGCCATCGTGTCGTCGTGTCCGACAGCGTCGGCAGCGCCGACCCATCGGACAAACCGATTTTCGGGCTTTTCCAGTCCTCCGCGTACACGGTCAATACCCAGTCGCCGGCCGGTACCTGACTGCCTGTCGGCAGGGTCACCGTGCCGGACGTTTTGCCGTCCGCCAGCGAATATGTATAGTACCTGCCGGTCGCAGTGGCCGTCGCCTGCCACGGGGCCCACTGTTTGCCGCAATACGGGTCGGCTGTACGATTCATCAACTGCGTCATGCGGCCAGCCCCCATTCGAGAGCCACCACACGGCGACGAGCAGGATGAGGTTTTCTACATCCCCCCCCCCCGTTCAGGAGCATGGTCGAACCGTCGAAATAGTCAAGCCCCAGCAGCTTCAATGCCGTGTAGTCGGTTTTGGCCATGACGAGGATGCGGGACATGACGTACGCCTTGCCTTCGGTGGCCGGTGCATGGATACGCACGGTCATCGTTGTCGCTCCGGCTGGCGAGGTCAGCTCGCCGACCGCACGACGGTCCGACAAGTTCGCCCCGCCGGTGAACGGGTTGTTGTTCGATACGACGGTCCCGTTGTTATCCCGCCAGATCGGTCGGAACACCTGCGCCGATCCCGTCGTGGCGTCCCCGGTATTGCTGATGTCGCCGGCGAACACATAGATCGTGCCGCCGGTGATCGGGATCAGGGCGGACTCCATGTACGCTTCGCCGTCGGTCTTGGCTCGGACGATCAGCAGGCCCCGTGTATCGGCCTTCCATGGCGATGCACTCTCCTTGCCCGCCCACGCGTTCACTGTGACGCCGTTCGGGTCGGGGGCTAGATTCCTGATTTGCATTGAGGAATCTCCTTTCGGATATGAAAAAAGCCACCCGGTTGGGGTGGCTTTGAAAATGAGAGAGGGAGAAGTCCGGTTACTGCTTGTCGGACTGTTCGAGGGCGGAGAGCCTGCGTTCCCGGTCGGCCAGCTTGGCCTTCAGGATGCTGTTCTCCAGGGTGAGGTTCGCGATCTTCAAACCGAGATCGTTCAACAGGTCGGACTGCTCGTAATCGATGTTGTCGTTGTCCATGAAGGGGTTCCTTTCACTGGATCGGGTCGGACGTGGACGTGAGGATGTCCGTGACCGTGGCAAGCTCCGCCGCCGGGACAATACGACTGGTGTTCGTGCGCATGTCCTCGAACGTGACCTGCTCGCCGGTCACCGGCACACGAGCGCGCAGCATACGTTCCGGCGCACTCCAGACCTCCTCATTGGCGTTGGGCGCGTAGTCGAACACGAGGCCGAGCGCGAGCAGCCGGCCCTTCACACTGTCCGACGCAGGACGCAGGTCGATGACCACGGCAGGGGTATCCACGGGAGTTTCAGGCTGTGTCTCCGCATGGTCTGTTGCCGACGTCTGCCCGGTCTCATCCGGCGTGGTGTCCGGCACTTCGCCGGGAGTGATACCGGTGGTTTCATTCGTATCTGTCATACGTGTTCCTTTCATTGGTTAGGACTGCTGTCGTGTGATGGCCGCGTCGAACTGGTCGTAGTCGCGCTGGGTCCAGACCCTCTGCTCGCTCTCGTACTGGTCGAGAAGAGTCTTGGCCCCACTCGTATCCCCATCGGCAAGCAACCGCAGCACGTCGTGCAGTTGTCCTGTTTCCAGTTCGTCGATACCGACCGGCACCACGTCGTAGCTGCTCGCATCGTCCAGGTCCACTCCGTCATTGGCAAGCGAAACCATGCGAGACTCCGCAACCGCGGTACTCGCCAGATTCGATGCCGCAATGGACTTCGTTTGCGTGATGCCGTCGGTTTTGACCTGGATGTGATGACTGCCGGCGATGAGAGCCACGTAGTAGCTATTCATGTCGATTCGTACGCCGTTGGATTGGGTTGAGCGCAGGTGCGCTGTCCCGTCCTCGAGCGTCAGGGCCGCTCCGTCACCGTTCCTGATTTCGACGTTGCTGTTGGTCGTGTACATCTCGATGCCACGGGTATCGGCCCAGCCGGAGCTGCTGAAGATCAACGCGCCGGAGGTGTGGGACAGGATGCTGACGCTGGGGGCTACCATGACGTAGTTTTCGCTGTTGTCCACGCCCGACGTGTCGGACATTACGGCGCTGTTGTAGGTGTCCGACCCGTTCATGGTGCCGATTTTCAGGAACGTGGTGCCGTCCGCTATCAGTCTCATGTATCCGGTGTAGGAGCTGCTGCTGCCTGAGATGGCGAACAACTGGCTGCCGGAGTCGTAGAGGGTGAGCGCGTTGGAGCCGGTCAGGCTCACGTAGTTGTAGTCGTCCGGTCCTATCGCACTGGCGCGGAACATGACATTGCCGCTCGAATTGGTGGTGATGCCGCCGATCATGCTGCCGTTGTGCGTGATACGGAAGCCCTGCGAGTCGATGTACGTGGTGACCGAATAGCCGTCCACGTACCCGCTTATCTGGATGCTGCCCGCGTTGAACTCCGCGCCGTTGATGGTCGTGCCCGTGATGGTCGTGCCGCTGATCGTGCCGCCGTTGATGGTCGTGCCGTTGATCGTGGTGCCCGTGATCGTAGCGCCCATGATCGTGCTCCCGGAAGTGAGGGAGCCTTTCATCTCGACGCTGCCGTCCACCGTTTGCAGGCTGAACGTGGTCTCGCCCGCCGTGTTCCTCAGGATCATGCCCGAATCGGTGAGCGTGAGCCGTCCGTTCGTGGTCGTGATCGCCGAACCGGTCAACGTGCCGCCCGTCACCGTGGGAGCGGTCAACGTGCCGTTCGTGACGAGCGCGCCGGCCAGTTTGAGACTGCCATCCGCGTCCAACGTGAACGTTGCGTTCCCCGCAGTGTCATAACCGACCAGCCCACCACTGGTGAGCTTGACACCACGACTCGCAGCTGCAGTGGTCTGTATGATCGCTCCGGTGATCGTGGTGCCGGTGATCGACCCGCCGGACATGATCGGCCCCTTCAGGGTCAGGGAGCCGTCCGCCGAGTTCATCGTCACGGTCGGATTGTTCGACGCGTCCTTGAGCAGCAGCCCGTCGTCGTTGATCAATAGTCGCCCGTTGGTCGTGACGAACTTGCCGCCCTGCACGGTCGTGCCCGTCAGCAGGTTGCCCTTGATCAGATCGGAGGTGAGCGACCCGGTGACGATGTGCTTCGCGTCGATCGAGTTCGCCTTGATCTTGTCACCGGTCACGGATTCCGCGGCCAACGCCTTCGTGGTCACCGAATCGGCGGTCATGTGGCGGGCGAGGATGCTGTCGCTCATGATCTTCTGCGCGGTGACCGAGTTCGCGGCGAGCTTGTCCGTGGTGACCGCGCCGGCCACGATGGCCTGAGCGTTCACGCTGTCGGCGGCCATGAGTTTGGCGACGATGCTGCCGGTGGCGAGGATGTTCGCCGCGTACAGGTTGCGTTCGTTCCACTGGTTGCCGTCGTACACGTAGATGCCCACGTATCGGGAGTCCAACGTGACCAACACGCTCGCACTGTCGTTGGCGGTGCCTTCCCAGTACGTGTAGAAGTCGGCCAGGAGGCTGGCGCTGTTGTTGGCGGTGCCGGCCCAGCGCGTCCAGTACGGTTGGGTCTTGTACCAGAAGTCGCCCTGTTTGACCGTCACTCCAGTCAACGTGGTCGGGTCGGTCGGTCCCTCGAAAGCGTTGTGCAGCCCATCCAACGTCTTGCCGACGCTGTTGGCCTTGTCCAACGCGGTCTTCGCAGTGGTGCTGGCGGCGGTGATGTCCTCGCGCGCCTTCTCGATCGCCGCGGTATTACCCGATATCAGCTGGTTCGCGTCGGCCAGATCCTTCGCGGCCTGTTCGAGCTGCTGCTGTTGCGCCTTGATGGAGTCCTTCGCGTTCTCCAAGTCCGCGTTCGTCAGCGACGCCCATTGGGAGCCGGTCCACCGGTACGTGCCGATGATGCGCGTGGACAACGGGACCAGCCACGAGGCGCTGTTGTTCGCGTCGCCCTCCCAGCCCGTGTAGAAGTCGGCGAGCAGGGAGGCGGAATTGTTCGCCTCTCCAGCCCAGCGCGTCCAGTACGGTTGGGTGCGGTTCCACAGGTCGCCGTCCTTGAGGGCGACACCTTCCATGACGGAGGGGTCATCGGGGCCGGTGTACACGTTGTGCAACCCGTCCACGGCGGTGCCGACCTTGTTGGCCGCGTCCAACGCCTTGTCGGCGGTCGAGGTGGCCGCATCGATGTCCTTGCGCGCCTCATCGATGGTCTTATCCACTTCGGCCGCATGCTTACTGATCGCGTCAATGCTGGCCGTGTTCGCGGTGATCGCGTCAGTGTTCGCCTGGACCTTCTGATCCACCACGGCGACCTGCTCGGCGGCGGCCTTCTTTGCAGCCTCGAGGATCTTGTCGGCGGACTGATCCAGATCCTCTTGCGTGACCGCCGGGGCGACCGTGACGTTCGCGCCCTCCGACCAGTCGGACATGTTGCCCGACCGGTCCACACTTCGTAACGCGAACCACCATGCCGAATTGATCTCCAAGCCCGTGACGATGCAATGCCCGTCGCCCTGGATCAGATCACGGTACGTCCAATTGCCGTTGCCTGGACTGATGCCGACCTCGCAATGGTCGAAGTCCGCTTCCATGCCGCCGCCAGCCGCGTTTTTGCCGTCCCAGTACACGTCGACCACGCCGAGTTTCGAGGTGAGCACGGGCGTGGACGGCACGCTTGGCGGGGTCGTGTCCGACGCGACGCGGATGACGACCTGATCGGACCATTGGCCGGGCTTGTCGGAATAGGTCGGGGTGGCGCGCACGCGGAACGCGTATTCGACGCCGCATTCCAGCCGGCCGATCGCGAGCGTGGTCTCGTCCGCATCACCGCCGTACTGCCAGGGTGCTCCCGTAGCGTTCTTGCGGTATTCGGCCCGGTAGCCGTGGATGTCGAGCGCGGTGCTGTCGGTGGCCTGCGTGACCTGCGCCCATGAGAGCACGGCCAGGCCCTGCGCGCTGCCATCGCTGGCGATGTATGCGCTGGTCGCCACGACCAATCCCTCGGGGGCCTTGGCGACGCGATGATCGTTTTCGGGGGCGGGACGCCCGCCTTCGGATCCGGCCATGCTCGCGCCGCCGGTGATGCCCTGGATCTTCTTGGCCTGGCGGATCTGCGCGTCGTACACCTTGTCGTTCAACGTGACGGACGCCTTGACGCCGCTCGAGTCCAGGGAGAGGGTGATCTGACGGACTCGGACCTTCTCGCCGTGGCTGACGGTTGGCGCGCTGATCCAGTCGCCCGGCATGTAGTCGACCAACGGCAGGCTTTCCGCGTTCACGACGAGCAGGCTGCGCGTATACTGGCCACGCACCCGCGCCGAGGATGCGAGCGTGGTTTGCATGAACGCCTTCGCGGTCGCCTCGTCCGAAATGCCGCCCTGCGACACGTAGGACTCCCATTTGCCCCACGGGGTCGGCGCCGCAGTGTTGGCCTCGCGGAAGGTGAGCCCGTTGTCGCCCTCCACGAGGATGTCCGAGGACAGGTCCTCGATGGACTCCTCTTCGGGGGCCTCGAGCACGTCGTGAGCTAGGGAGACGTGCACCGTGCCGCTCAGGTCACGGCTCAGGCTTGTGCTGTCCGCGTTCCAGACCTTGAGCGTGCGCCGGTCGGTACGCCAGTCGACCGCGCCGCCGGAGACCATGCTGGAGAGCATCGAGTTGAGCGACGTGCCGAGCGAATAGTAGAGCGTGTACACGCTCTTCCACGCTGTGCCACCACTGTCCTTGCCGGTATCGAACCCGGCCGTGAGAATCGTGGCCGCGCCTTTACGCTGCGCGTTCTCGTCCATGATGGTCTTGAGGATCGTGCCCGGATTTCTGGAGAGGAAAGCCCGCTTGCCCTTGTTGTCGCCGTCGGTGATCAGATGCGCGGTGTCGTTGTTGAGGATCTTGCCCATCAGCCAGCCGATCGACTGGCAGGTCAACGTGACCGTGTCGCTCGTATCCTCCGCGTTGCGAGACCGGCCGATCAGCAGGAACCGACCATTGTACGGCTCCCGCCACGCGCCCCCGTCGGACACCTCGAGCGCGATCTCCAACCCGGCTTCCAATCCCCGTTTGAGGATGCCGCCGCCGACCGCGCGCCTCGAATACGCGATCTGCAACGCACCCAGATCGTCATGGATGATGCTCGCGTCGAACGAGAGCGGCTGCTGCAGGATGCCGAGCCGGTCGCCGCCCGGCATGTACGCGACCAGTCGGGCGTGCAGGGTCTTGGTCATAGACGCCTCCTAATCACCACCAGGCGCGACGGCAGTGCGCGAGCAGGCCGTCCGTGGACCCGGTGAGTTTCGTGGTGAGCTTGTACGAGTTGTCCGTGGGCGCGGGCCAGCATTGCAGCATGCCCGCGGCCGGATAGTCCAAACCGCCGGTCACGTCCACGAACCCGTCCGGCCCGGTCCACTGGTGGTCGTCGTCGGTCTGCCATGCGGTCGCGTTGCCGCAATCCAGATACGTGTACCTGGTCGCGTCCGCCTTGCCCGTCCAGATGACGCCGCTGCCCGTAACCGGATCCGTGACCGTGACGGACGTGACGCCCTTGGGACAGCGGATGACCAGATCGGTCAGGGGAGCGTCCCCGAACATGCCATCCTGGATCCCGTCGGCCAGAGGGATCAGCAGCGAGGGGGAGTTGTTCGCCTCACCCATCCACATGGTCGTGAAATCGGCGAGCAGGCTCGCACTGTTGTTCGCCGCGCCCTCCCAGCGCGTCCAATAGGATTGCGTCCAACGTTTCGACGCCGGCCACAGGATCGCGGTCGTGTTCGCCGCCAGCGGCCTGTCGTAGGTCGTAGTGTCACGCCACCAGACGCCTGGCATGGCGAACACGGCCGTGAACGGGATGAGACGGTCCAGCACGGTGCCGCCATCATCCGCCTCCAGACTGGCGAGCTCCACCACAGCCTGCTGCGTGACACCGTTCACGGTCCTCGACAGGACCGGCATCGGCGCCATGCACAGGCGGGCCAACCGCGCCGAATCAAGATGGAAGCCGTCATGGCCGAACGCGCTCACCTTCAGGGTGACCGACCGTTCCTCGAACGACGGTGGCATGCCGTCCGGCACGGTGCCGTGACGGAACGGCGCGGACACCTTATTGCGGCTGACGCTGACGCCGGCGAACAGGGTGGATCCCTGCGTGACACGGCAGTACGTCGAATCCAACGGGATCCCGTTCAACGCAAAGTCGACGCCAGCCATACGATGCTCCTTTACAGTCCGTTCGCCATCTCGTCCAACGCCGAATTCGTCGACAAAGGCCACGGGTCGGCCTGCGGATAGTAGTTCGTGATATGCACGCTCGCACCGGCCTTGCCGGCCGTGGCGGGCGTGTAGCCGGACAGGTCGTAGCCGAATCCGCCGGCGGGGTTAAGCACGGAGTTGAGCCGGTCCATGCGTTTGCGCACGTATCCCATCGAATCGGTGATGCCCTCGCCCATGCCCTGGCCGATCATCAGACCGACCTCGTCGCGGAACACGCGGCTCGGCGAGTGGATGCCGAGCGCGTTCTTCGCCTTGTCCACGAGACCGCTCAACGCGTTCGTGATGTTGCTGTAAAGCCCGCCGATAGCGCCGCTGATGCCGTTCCACAGGCCGCTGATGATGTTGCGGCCCGCGTCCATGAGCCATGAGCCGGCACTCGAGAAGAGATTGCGGATCTTGCCTGGGATGCTGCCGATCAGGCTCATGAGCTTGCCGGCCATGCTGCTGGCGGCGTTGACCATGCCGGTGAACGCGGACTGCATGATGTTCACGCCGCTGCGGATCACTCCGGCGATCGTGTTCATGGTGGCCGAGATGACCGAGCCGATCGCCTGGAACACCTTGGATATCAACGCATGGAAGCCGGAGATGATCGCGCCGGCCGTGTTGATCGCGGTGGAGATCGTGTTGACGACGAGCTGGAACGCCGCGCTCACCGCGCTGACGATCGCGCTGACGATCGACCCGACCACGGTGAGGATGCCTTGGAACACCGAGGCCACCGCCGCAGCCAGACCGGCCACGATGGCGGTGACCACGGCGACCGATGACACGACGTTGGAGACCACGCCGGCGACCACGCTGACGATGTTCGTTACCGTGACGATGATCAGTCCGACCGCGGAGACGACCGCGGCCACGACGGAGGCGACCACGCTGACCACGGTCTGGATGACGGGCAGCATCATCTGGATGCCGCTGACCACGACCGAGACGATGTTCGCCACGATCGCGACGATGCCGCTGACCGCGGGCATGATCGCGGTGACTAGGTTCATGAGCGCCGACATGATGTTCGTGATCACCGGCATGAGCGCGCTGGCGAGCTGCGCGATGATCGGCGCGATGGCGGTCATGAGCTGCGCGGCCAGCTGGACGATCTGCGTGATGATCGGCACGAGCTGCATGATCACCGGCAGCATCGCCTGCACCACGGTCGCGATCATGGGCAGCATGCTTGTGACGAGACCGCCGACAGTCGTGACCAGCAGTCCGATGACCGGCAGCATCGCGGACAGGAGAGACTGGATGCCGGGCAGGATCGCCGCGATCGACCCGCCCAGCAATGTGGCCAGGCTGGTGAGCATGCCGACCAGCGGCGGGATGGCCGCGGACGCGATCTGGGTGAGCTGTCCGCCGAACTGGGTGAACAATAGTTTGACGATGCCCAATGGGCTGACGAGCCCCATGATGGTGGTCACGATGGAGAGCAATCCGGCCAAGGTGCCGCCGTTGCCCGAGAACGCGGTCGAGAACGCCTTGCCGACCTGTCCGACGATGCCCATGATCGTCGTGAACACGCCGGACACGACACCGACCGCGGATTGGAACGCGCCGCCGATGACGGATGAGACGTTGGAGAAGATGGCCGGCATCGCATCCCTCACCTGCAGGGCCGTGTCACGGATCCGCAGGATCATGGCGACCGCCGGCGAATCCTCCTCGACGTTGAACGCCTCACGGAACCCGCTGGTGAAGTCGCCCGTCTTGAAGATGTCGACCAGGGCCTTGGCCTTGTCGCTCCACCCGGACAGGAACGAGGTGAACGTCGCGAACACGCCCTGCACCTTGGCGATGCCGGCCTGCACCGGTTGGGGCAGGTACTGGCCGATCTCGCCCATCGCGGCGCTCAGGCCGGAGATGAGACCGGCGGCGATCTGCGCGATACGCGGTGCGACGTTCTTGCCGACGGTGATGACCGACTGGACGAGCTGGCTGGTGAGTGTCTTCATGTCGGCATCGGATTTGCCGATTTCGGTCAGCCAGTTCGTCCATGCGGCCTTCATCATGCCGGTCGCGCCCTCGATCGTGGTCGCGGCCTCACGGCTGGTGGTGCCGGTGATGTCGAGGTTTTCCTGGACGCGGTGGATGGCCTCGACCACGTCCGCGAAGCTGTCGATGCTCAGATCATTGCTCTTGCCCTGCGCCTCTCCCAGCTTGTTCGCGTCGTCGATGAGACGCTGCATTTCCGCCTTGGTGCCGCCGTAGCCCAACTTCAGGTTGTCGAGCATCGTATAGTTCTGTTTCGCAAACCCTTGGTAGGCCCACTGCAGGCTGCCCAAATCCGTGCCCATCTTGTTCGCGTTGTCCGACATGTCCACGAGCGCGGTGTTGGCGGCCTCCGCCGCGGCCGCGGTATCGCCGCCAAGCGAGCTCACGAGGGACGCGGCGAACGAGGTGACCTGGTTCATGTAGTCGTTCGCGGAAACGCCTGCCGTCTTGTATGCTTCGGCGGCGTATTTCTGCACGGTGCCGGACGCGTCCTTGAACAGGGTGTCGACGCCGCCGACCGCCTGCTCGTAGGTCGCGTACGCTTCGAGTGCCTGTTTGCCGATGGCGGTCAGGCCGGCGCCGGCGGCGGATGCGGCGCCGATCGCGGCGATGCCCACGCCTTTGAGCAGGCTTCCGGCCTTGCCTCCCACGGTTTTGAGCGTGGACGACAGGCTCGTGTCGAGGCTGGAGCCCATGTCCTTGCCGGCCTTGCTGCCGGCGGTGGATGCCGCGTCGCCGAACGCGGATGAGATGGCCTTGCCGACGCCCTTCATGCTGGGGACGATCTCGACGAATGCCTGTGCCAGTGATATCGCCATGCGCCACCTCGTTCTCTATTCGCTTATCCGGTCCGGACGTACGGTGCCCGTGTCCTCGAATCGTTGGCTCATGAACCGGTCGAGTTCCTCGACGCTCATGCCGACCGGTTTGATCGTGCGCGTCGCCCGTCGCGAATCCGTCCCGTCGTCCTTGTCGGCGTGCTGGTTGCCGGGGCGGGGCAACGGTTCGGGGCGGGGGCCGCGTTTCTTCGGATCTGCAGCGCTCCACATCCACATGGTCATTCGGTCGACCAGTCCGGCGAGCAGATGCTGGTCGAGTGTCCATGCGCGTGTCGAGTCCAATGCGATCCAGGTGAGGGATCCGTCGGGCAGGCCCATGAACAGATCCGCGTATTCCGTCGCGCCGATGGTTCCCGACCAGAGCGGGTCGAGGCTGAGCCCGTACACGCGCCGCATGTCGGCCCGCACTGCTGCGGGACAGGTGATCAGCGCGTATACGAGCGTCAGGAGTTTGGGTTGAGCTCGCTCATCAGTTCGGCCGTGAACTCCTGTACCGTCTCCATGGGGATGCGTCCGGTGTCGGGGTCGCGCAGCACGCGCTTGACTTGCTGGTAGGCGGGGCCGCAGACCTTGCGCAGGAACGGGATGATCTTGAACAGGCCGTTCTCGTCGTTTTCCGCGTTCTGCAGGTCGTACAGATCCTCGAACATATCGAGGTCGTTGAACATGGCCGGGTCGACGGTGATCGTCACGCCGCGTACGGTAACCTCGCGGGGGCCATTCTTCGACTGGTGGTCCTGCGGCTTCTTTCGTTTGGCCGGCGGATTGCTCTTCGTGGTCATTGCTCACTTCTTCCGGTAGATGTCACTTCTTCGGGATTGGGTACGACAGTTGGGATCCGCAAGTGGCGAAGAACGTGAGAAGAAACCGCTTGCGGAAGATTGGATGGGGTCACTTGCCGCTTGCGGCAGCGACGCCGAGATATTCGATCATGGTCACGCCGCCGCCCATGTCGTTGCATGCGCACGTCACGTCGTATCCCTGCGCGTCGCCGGCATGTACCTGACGGTCGCCGAATTCGGCTCGCGAGGCCCGGCCGATCACGATGCGGCCTAGGGTCGCGCCGGTGAGGACGAGTTCGAACACGAGCACGAACGTGTCGTCGGACGGCATCTGGTGCTTGATGGTCAGGCTCTTGTCCGTGCCGGTGACGGCCGTGTCGTTGTAACGCAGCTTCGCGGCCTCGGCGCGCAGGATCTCGAGCAAGGTGAACTGGGTGCTTTCCGCGAAGCTGGAGATGACCTTCATCACGGTGTTGCCGTTCGCGTCCTTGACCTCGACGGTGTCCGTGTCGGTCGTGATGGTCATGCCGTCCTCGGACAGGTAGCCGATCAGCTTGTACGCCGCCGGCAGCGCGGTGCTCGCGTCGGTCGGCAATGCCGTGCCAGCGGGGGCCCAATACGCGTAGCCGCCGACCTTGAACTTGCCGAGCGACACCAGCGAGGAATCGTTCGTTGTGGAATCAGCCATGAGGCTTCCTTTCAAAAGAGGTCGCCGGATTCGACGACCAGTTGGACCAATATCTGATATCGGGACCGTCCGTCCGGCATCGGGAAATGCGTGCGGCCGGTCAGTTCCACCGCGGCCACGCTGGGACGTTCGATAATGCGCTTCAACCGCGGGACGACGAGCCGGCTCGCGGCTTCGGAGACCAGCCACCGGGACTCGCCCCATACCTGCACGGCGATCAACGGCAGGTTGCGGAACGGCTCGTCCGCGCCTCCTACCTGTTCGACCGTGATGAACGGGATCGGATGCGATGCCGTCGATTCGGCAGGTACGTCGAACCGGGCCGGGTACGAGTCCTTGATGGATGGGTCGGCGTTGAGCCAGTCCATGACGAGTTTTTCCGCGTTCACCGCCATCAGCCGCCTCCCAACGCCTTGACGAGCGTGTTATGCGCAGCATTGTGGGCGATGCAGCCGGCGTCGCCTCCGGTGGTGACCAGGGCGACGGAGCCTCGTGTCGAGTCGATCGTCGTTTCGACCTTGAACTTGGCGTGCTCGGGATGCGAGCATTCGCCGGCGGCCCGCGTGTTGGCCGCGGCTGCTATACGCTCCGCCTCGGCCGTGCACGCGGCCTGTACCTCCGCGGATTGACGGTAGGCGCGGAATGCGCTCATGTTCAACTTCACACGGGCCATGCGTTATCCCTCCTCGTCCTTGACCTCGACCTGCAGGTTCCACCGGGTGGGCGTCAGCCCGCCGTCGTAGGGATGCGGGTCGCCGATCACCTCGTAGTCGTGCCCGTCGATACGCAGGAACGCGCCCTTGAGGCTGCGATACTCGTAGGAGCGGGGCAGGTAGCAGGTGAACGCCACCGTGACGCCCTGAGGGCGGATCGAGTCGGTGGCGTTCGCCTGGGCGCCGGGAGCGACTAGCACGTCGTCGACCGTTTCCGTGTCAACCTTGGTCAGTGGCGCTCCGCTCGGGTCGACGTCCCCGGTCGGCAGGTACCGGATCACCTTGATGGTTTCGCCTTTCACGGGTCGGCCTCCTCGGGGATCATGCTGACCGACCACGCGACCTGCACGCCGCAGCCCAGGGACCGTTTCTCAGACTTTGTCAGGTACAGGTCGCCGGACGGATTGCTGTAGCTGAACATCTGGGAGAATGGTCCCGCGGTCTGCTGCGTCTGGGTGACGCCCATCGCCTCGTCTCCGCCGATCATGGCTCGTTTGACCATCGCGCACGCGATGCGCTTGAGCGTCGCGGCCGACGATTCCATGTAACGGGGGCATTCGGCCATGATCAGATCGGACGCGTCATCCAGCAACGCTCTCGCACGGTCCTGTTCGTCCTCCGTCAGCGCATGCCAGCGCGACGCGAGATCGTCGACCGAGGCGAACGGCGGCGTCGGATTTTGACTATCGTCCATCGCACAACTCCTTTACTGGACGGTGGAAGAAAGCATCGGCGTGATGGTCGCGTCGATGCCGTCGCCCACGCTCATGGTCACGACGATGTACGCGAGATAGGACCCGGCCGCCAGATCGCCCTCCGGCTTGGACACGCTGTCGAGGCCGCCGACCGTGGCGCGCAGCCGGCTGTCCGTCGTATCGGCCGAGAGCCGATAGGCGCCGGAATCGAGCGTGAGCCATCCGCCCAGCTGGGTGGTCGCGGCGGTCGCCGTACCGGTCACGCGCCACGCCCCGCCTCCCGCATCATTGACCGTCAGTCCGTTACGAGACGAGACCGTCGGAGTCGTCCACCAATGGTTCGTGACTGGTTCGGTCAGGCTAAAAAACCTGCCGTTTTGCCGGCCGACACGAGCGTGTTGTACTTTGCCTTCAATTCCGCGCAGAGTGCGACGAGCGCATCGTATTCGGCCTTGGTCGGGGCGTCGCCGGCCGCGGCTGCCGGATCGGCAGTGCTGATTGCGGTCACGCCGCTGGCTTTCTTTATGCCGCCCAACGCGGCGGCGGTCGCCGCGGGCAGCGTGTAGGGCGTGCCGGCGCCGATCGCGGTGCGGGCCGCGTCCGCGGTGCCGGCCTTGAGGACGTTCAGGCCGGTCGCGCCGGCACCGGAGATCGAACTCACACTCGCCGGATACGTGGCCGGCTTGCCGGTCACGGCATCCCATGCGACCGTTGCGGGAACGTCGGAGCCACCGGTAAGGTCGATGGGATTACCGTCGTCGTCGAGGAACTGGGTTTCGATGACCGCCTGACGTGCATCATTGGCGACGCCGCTGGTCAGATGGTGGAACTCAACCGCCTGGCTCATCACTTGCCCGCCTTCGTAGTGGCCGTGTCGCCTTCGATTACGGCGAAACGGTCGGTGAACACGTACCAGGCGTACAGGATCTCCAGACGGAGCGCGATCTGGTTGGTGCGGCGCAGATCGCCCTGACCGTCCGGATCGCCATAGGTGATGGTCTCCAACGGCAGGTTGCGCTGCACGCCCCAGTAGATGCCGTTCTTCCAATCACCGACAATCGCGCCGACCTTGGGAACCGTATAGTTCTCACCCTCGGCCGGCTCGGTGAACTCGGGCGCGTTGACGGTCGTGGTCACGGACGCGGGGATGCCCTTGAAACTGTTCATGGTCACGCCGTAACCGAGTTCCGGGTAGAGCGGGCGCTTCTGCGTGTCCTTGAGCGTGGCGAGGCTGAACGCGAACTCGCGGCTCATGGCGATACCGTTGACATCCCAGCCTTCCTTGTCGTCCAGAATCAGGCCAATGGCCTCTTCCACGTCGACGTCCGGGCTGGCGGTACGCGCCACGCGCTTGTCGGTCGCGTCCAGATAGTTCGTCCATGCGGTGATCGGCTTGCCGGTCAGCGGATTGAGACGGTAGAACACACCCAGGTCGAGCGCGCGGGACAATGCCTTCGCACCTTCGGTGGCGAGCTTGTTGATGATGCCGAGCTGGTAGTCGGCGTCCGCCCACTGCACTTCCTGATTAAAGCGCATGGTGACCTGCACCTTGTGCGGGACCGCGGTCACAGTGCCGAACGAACCGGTCGTGCTGGACTTCTGCACGCCTTCGCCGACGAACTCGGCACGAGGACGGTTCTCGAACGTGACGATGCTCACGTCGCCGAAACGCATCGCCTTCTGCTGCGAGAGCACGCCAATCGCGCTGCCGGACTGCACCTGATCGACGATGCCGTCCGCGATCTGATTCGGCATCGCCTTGATGCCACCGGTACCGAAAATAGCCATGATTATGGCCTCCTTGATAAATGGGGGGGGGTGAATGAGATGGGGTTAGTTGGAGAACACTTCGGTCGCGTACTGCAACAGGTCATTGGGCGCCGTCTGCGGTCGACGGCCGGGGTCGGCTACCTTCGGCAGCTGTCGGCCGGTCTTCGCCGTCACGTACTCATTGATGGCCTTCGCATGCTCCTGCATCGCCTCGAGACTGTCGCCGACGATGAGATTCGCCGGCAAACCTGATTCCTCAACGACCTGGGCACGCCATTCGGAAGCCTGCTTCTCGGCCTTCAACTGGTCAAGCTCTTTCTGGAGCCTCGCCGTGCGCGCCTCGTTCTTCTGCTGTTCGCTCATCTGCGATTCCTTGAGCTGCTGCAGTTCGTCGGCGGCGGCCTTGTTGTCCTTCGCCCGCTTCTCCCACTCACGCGAGTGCGAGACGGCCTCTCGGTATTTGGCTTCCCAGTCCGTGGACTGCTCGCCGTGCGGCTCCTGTACGTTCCGCGACTGGTCTGTATTAGTGGCTTCCTCGGCCATGTGTTCCTCCTAATGGTGTTGATGGGGCCCGTTTCGGGCATAAAAAAACCACCCGTGCGGGTGGTTGTAAACAAAAATCGTGGTTATGGTGCTAGATGACTGCGCTTTCGGGGATATCGGCCCATGGGCGTGGTTTGCCGGCGATTAGGCATTCGATTGCCATCTGCTTGGCTTCCTCGTCGTTCTTGGGGTTATTCGGATCGTTGAAATGATTGATCCCCTCGCCGAATTCCAGTTCATAGCACGCAAAAACCTCGTCTGCGGGCTCTTTGGCGAACTCGTCCGAGGCATAGTATGACTGCATGGACGTGTACCGTTCCTGGATGTCGAATAGGTTGGCCATCAGCTCATGCTCCTTACCATGTCTTGGAACATTTTAAAGCTTTTCGGGAAGTAACTCACGAACAGCTTCCAAGTATTCTCATTGGAAAGATGCCCGCTGAACATTTCGGCGAATGCTTCCGTTTCCACGGAATGATCCTTGAAATAGCCGACCGGATGATACATCTTGGAGTAAACGTGCCACTTGTCGCCCAGCGCGAATTCGAGGATGTCATCTACGTCGAAATCCGTGCTTTTGCCTTGTGCGTGGATCTCATCGGCAAGGGTTTTCATCGCGATCTTGTCATCGACGTGTTCCTCGAACAAGGCGTCGTCGATGAATCTCAGCAGCTTCTCTTTTCCGTGTGCTCCTGCGTATTCTCCTCGGAATGCGTCTTTCCCGACTACGCCGAGTTTTCGCAGCTTGGTGAAGTCCTTGAAGGACAGTTCGCCATTTTGGATTGAGTCGCGAATTGTCTTCAGCTCCTGTTCGGCGGCAGACCAGGCCTTTTTCTTGGCTATAGCGAGTGCATCGTCTCCATCCTGTTTGAGTAGGTCTTTGAAACCGTTGCCGTTCTTGTCTCTGTAGATTTGCGAATAGTATTGTCGGCCATTGCCTTTAAGCCAGTCGAGCATGTGGCCGGTTTCATGGAAGAGAGTCTGGTATGGAGCGTGTCCGTCAGGGGCGTCGGTGAGATGGTCGATGTCGAGGCTGATGCCGAGCCGGTCCGGGTCGAAGGACGGGATGTCGCCGTTGTGCTTGTCCACGATGCGGTAACTGTTGGCGTGGTCGGCCCAGAGTCTGGCGGTTTTGACGTGTTTGGTGTCGGCGAGTGTCTGCAGTATCCCTGCTAGGTCGCTGGGGTCCAGTGTCTTGTAGAGATCGCTATCGACGCTGATGCCGAGCGGGGTGCCGTCCTTGAGCGCTCCGGCATAGATGCGGCGCATGGCTGACAGGGCGTCGCCGTTGTAGCCGTCCTGCGAACTGACCGCGTTCGCTGTCTGGTACATGTTCTTCCATTGCTGCTGTCGTGAGAGTAGGAGCTTGTTCTTGCCCCAGCTGGGTACGACGGTGCAGTGGCAGGCTCCGTTGTGGAAGCTGCCGCCGAAGCTGGCGGTATCCTCGCTCAGGTAGGCGAAGCCGCGGGAGGCGAGCATGACGCAGAACGCGCAGGGTTTCGCGCCGCCGCACACGCGCGCCCATCGGGGTTTGGTGGGGTCGGTGCGGATGTTGCGCTGCATGGTCAGTCGTCCTGAGGTGTTGATCATGTCGGCGACGAACTGCTGCGCGTCGTCCACGTTGTCCAACGGCGGCCACAGGTCGTCGATGGTCATGCCCGCGCGCGAGCGTCCTGCTTTGACCTGCTGGTAGGTCAGGCCGTTGAAGTCGGTGTTCGAGAAGCCGCCCTGCTGCTGCCAGAGCACGCGGTCCGTGTCGACCAGTTTCGTATGGTCGAAGTCCGGCATGGGCTGGTCGGATTGTTCCGCCCACAGGCCTCGCAGCTGGTCGTAGTAGTCGTTGGCCAGTTGCGAGGCCTCCCGCGAATAGTCGCCGACGAGGTTCTTGATGTCGATGTCGCCGCGGTTGACCGCGGTTTCGATGTCGTCGGTGGCCGCGTCGGTCAGGTTAGCCAGGTTGTCCTGATAATCCTTCTGGGCCTGTTCCAGCAGCTTCCTGAGTTCCGGCGGCGCCGTCAGACTGTTCAATGCCATCGGACGTCTCCTTCGTGGTCTGCTGCGGCAGCGTGCGCTGCTTGAGCTGGTCGATGCTGCGTTGCGCTTTCATGCGCTGCTGGTAGGCGCGGTACGAGCGGATCTCGCCGTAGGTCAGTCCGGCTTTCATCAGTCCGATGTCGGAGTCGGCGAAGTCGCTGTTGACACCGGCGATTTTCGAGTAGTAGTCGGCTCGGGCCGCGTCGGATACCTCGCGGGTCGGTGCCCATACGGGAGTGATGCGTGTCAGATCGTCGGCGGACAGGTTCAGGGCCATGCCGGCGGCGTCCTTCAGCGCCCGGGAGAACAATCGGTTTTGACGGTCGGCTTCCCGGGAGAGTTTTCGTTCCGCGGCCGCCATGGATTCGGCCGAGGCGGGGTTGTCCATCGTGATGCCGAGGTCGTTGACCGGCAGGCTGGTTTCGGAGGCGACGAGCATGGCGATGGTGCGCAGCATGTCCGAATGGGGTTGCATCGAGGCCTGCTGTACCTGCTGCATCGTGGGTATTTCGTCGTCCTCGTCGCGCGACACGGCGTTGATGGCGCTGATGAGGCTGCTCCAGGTGTCCGTTTTCAACGCTTCCGGGCCGAGTCCGAGGAACCAGACCTTAGGGCTTGAATAGAATTCCGCGTTGCCTTCCATGCGCACGAGCGTGCGGAACGCGATGTCCGTCAGGCTCATCAGCGGCCGGGTGATCCGGCTGCGTCCGAACGGGCGGTCCAGCTGCGGGTCGTAGCAGAACGCGACCACGGTCGGCCGTCCCCAGTTCGTGATCTTCACGTCGGCGACCCATCGGCCGGCGGCGAGCGAGCATTCGTAGACCTTGTCGGGAAGCCATACGCCGAATCCGGTGATGTTGCCGTTCTCATCCGCGTCGGTGATGGCCAGGGCGGCTTTGATCCGGTTGCGGGGCGTGTCCCACACGGCGGCCGACCATTCCGCGGATCGCGGGATGATGCGCGGGGATCCGTCTTCGGCAACGCTGACGGTCAGGAACGCGCAGGAATGCTTGTACGCGCTCACGATTGTCTGGGGGACGATGGTGTCCAGCGAGTTCATGTCGAACAATGCGTCAACATCGTCCTTCAACGTGCTGTTTTCCCCGCCGTCGACGGCGAAGCCTTCGAACGCGCTCAGATCCGCGAGCGTGCGCACCGTTTTGGCGGGCCAGCCGACGGGAGGCATGACCATGTTCGACTTGATCTTGTCCGGCATGCTGATGCCGAAGTCCTTCAGGCGTTCGTGTGCATCGTAGTAGAGGGTGCGCATGATGTTGCCCGGCTGCTTGTCCCGCCATACGCGCAGCAGGCGTTCCACGATGTCCCAGTCGGCTTCGTCGACGCCCTCAATGCCTCGTGCGGAGGGCAGTTCGCTGCCGTACAGGTACGGTTTGCCGCCGGACGCGGCCACGATTTCGCTGGATACCATCAGATCATCACCTCCTGTTTGCGGTTGGGGTTGCGTTTGGTGGTGTAGGCGCCGTAGAGGGCGAGGGTGCAGGCGACGAGCGGGCTGATGTCGATGTCCGTGCCGAGTTTGTTCCATGCGTAGGCGCCGTTCGGGCCGAGGGGGCGGATGATCGCGCCTTTGACGGCGGCGGCGAGCTGGGGTTGCATGCTGTCGGGCGGGTGGGACAGTGTTCCGTCGCGGAGCATGTCCTGGAAGCGTCCGCAGGCGCGCCCCATTTCCTGCATGCTGGTGGTCATGACGCGGATGCGGGCCTTTTTCAGTTCGGGCAGCAGGCTCATGGCGGGCGATTGCGAGTCGATGACCACGGCGCTGGTGCGGGGCCATCGGGTTTTGAGCCAGTCGACGGCCCATAGGACGCCGTTGTGGCGTGGATCCTTGATGTCGGCCATTTGGACGAGCGCGGTGCCGTCGGGGCGGCGGATCGCGCAGCCGATGGTCAGGGCGCTGCGGTCCGGTGGCATGTCGAGGCCGAAGCTGTAGACGGGATCGTCGGGCACGCTGGTGGATTCGGCCGCCGCCCACTGTTGCGGGTCGATCGCGCACACGCTGGTGGTCTCGTCCCACACGCCGAGCGCCTCACGCCGAAACGAGTCGGGGGTGAGCAGGTTGCGCATGCGTTGGATCGCGGTCTCGCTGGTGCGTTTGGGGTAGCTCGGGTTGGCTTTGGCCCATTGCGCGTGGTCGTCGAGATCCGCGTCGGGGTCGGCGCTCAGTTCGACGTACACCATGCCGTCCATGCCGGTGGCTGCGTTCCTGCGTTTTTCCTCGAACGCCTCCGAGGGGTCGCCCGGTTTGGGCGGGTTGCCCAGGAACACGACCAGGGGGTTCGGGCTGACGTTGACGATCGGGATCATGTTGTCCAGGGCACGGATGGTCAGGATCTGCGCCTCGTCGAACACTTCCACGTCCACCGAGTGCAGGCCTCGGCCGAAACCGTTCTCGCGGGCGCCGAACATGATGCGCGAGTTGTCGCGGAAGCTGATTTCCTGCTGGCCGTTGGCACGGCGGATGCGTTCGACGTATCGGGTGAACAGTTTGTTCTTGGCCAGGTCGCACAGGTCGTTGAACGTTTCGTCCGTGGTGCGTGTGTGGTGCGCGGTCCAGATGACCTTCAGCCCGGGGTGCAGTATGGCGAGGATGAACATGGCCGTGCCGAGCGTGAACGTCTTGCCGATCTGCCGGCAGCTGCTGACGACGGTGCCGCCCTCGCCGCACGCGTACCTGCCGTCGGCTCGTTTGGCGAGCATCAGGTACAGGAGTCCCTGCTGCCACAGGTCGTAGTGGATGCCGGCCTTGAGCGCGACCTTGTTGACCCGGGTGAACTCGCTGTTCACGATGCCGGTCGGCTGGACCAGCGTGCGGGCGATCTCAGACAATCGCGGCTCCGGCATCCTCGCTTACCTCCGTCGGTTCGTCGTCCAGGTCGAGCAGCGGGTCGCCGCCCGCGATCGACTCGAGTTCACGGCACACGCTGATCAGCTGGCGGCTGATCGCCGGCAGGGCCGACGCCGGCGTGTCCGGATCGTCCATCGCCGCCTGCAATCGGTCGCGGTTGCGGCGCAGCACGTCCTCCAGACTGTCGTCCATCATCCGTTCGAACTCGTGCCGGTCGATCGAAACGGCCGGCTCCGGGGCCGGCTTGCGATCGTGCCGCTTCCGTTCCGATGCAGCCTGGTCGTTGCGGCTGTTGCGCCGTTTCCTGCACGCCAGGACACGGCACGAGTCGCTGCAGTACTTCGCCCTGGGCGAGGCGTTGCGCGGCAACGGCTTGCCGCAGTGGGCGCATAGTCTCGCAGCCATGCAATCTCGCCTCCTTCCAGGGGGTTAACGCATGTCCCACGGCGTTAACGGTTAATGGTTGCAAACTCCGGGGAGAGATCGGCCCTGTGCCCGAGGTGGCCCCGACCGGCCTGGGTGGGGTGGCTCCCCCTGGTCTTACAAACCGATCGTCCTGAACGGCAGCGAGGCCGACGGCGGGTCGGACCGGCCTTTGATCTGTGCTCGCGCGTACGCGTCGCTGTGATTGCTTTTCAGCCTGTTGCATCGTCGATGCGTCAACTGGCAGTTGTTGAAGTCCAACGGGTCACCGCCACGGGACACCGGAACGATCTCGTCGACCTCGCCGCTCAGCGGATGCGGCGAGCGTAGTGTCTTGTCCACTGGCTTGCCGCAGATCGCGCACACGTCGTACGCGGCGAGCACGCGACGGCGCAGCTGGTCTCGCCGCCACCCATTGGCTCGCCGTGGATTGCCGGTCATGCCGTACCCGCCTTGTGCGAATGTGAAGGCCCGGCAACAGTAGTGTGCCTGTCGTCGGGCCTTGTCCCTGTGAGAAAGATCCCCGGGCATGCGTACCCAGGGGGCCGTGGTTTGGTTTAGCCTCCCACTCACGGCTGACGGAGGGGCCTGTTTTCCTGCCACCCCCCGGGGGTGTCGATATTCCAGACGGCGATGCCCGGGGGAGGGGGTGTTTTGCGGATGATGCAGGATTCGCACCTGCGAAGCGTGTCGAACACGCTTACCCGACTAGCAATCGGGCGCATTCGTCTGCTCTGCCAACCATCCAAAGGTGCGGCCCACGCCCGACCGGATTCGAACCGGCGACATCCATGACCGGAGCCATGCGCTCTATCCTCTGAGCTACGGAGGCGAACCGCGTGTCATCACCCATGCATCGCATGGAAATGACCACTGTAGCCATCTATACGGTGACAGTAGCCGAATGTCAAATACCGGTGACAGTCCGACCACGCTCCCGATCACGACGCGTGAACACCGACCACACATCCCACACCAGATAAACCGGAGCATCACCATCACGCCCAACCGGCACCAACAAGCCACGCCGAGCCCACTGACTAACCGTATTCCGCCGCACATCAATACCCCACGGAGCCAACCAGCGCACGATCTGCGCCGCCGTACCACGAACCCCACCAACCGCCAAACGCGCCATCGCCGCACGCTGCACCTCACGAATCTTATACTCGCCACGACAGCGCTCGCAGGCCGTGTATCCGCCGGCGATTTCCAGCATGGTGCAGCGCAGCTCCGCGCCGCATTGGGGGCACCAGCCGACCATCTTCGTGTCCGGCGGCGGATCCAACACGCGCTCCAATCGTGCGGCGGCCTGGTCGACCAGTTCGGCGAGCGCCGGGAAGTCATGGCGTTTGGTGAGGTTGTGCTGGTTGCGGATGATGCCGTTGAGCAGGTCGGTGGTGTCCATCGCGTGATGTGGGTGGAGTCGGGCGGCTCGGCTCATGGCCTGGGCGAGTTTGTCGATGTCTTGTTGGAGTTGCCAGGCTCCCATGTTCAGGGGGATGGGGGCGGTTTCGTGGCTGGCGCGGGTGCCGGTGGTGCGAATGAGGCTGGCTTTGCGCATGGCGATCTGCGCGAGCGGCTCGTACCCGGTCTTGAGCGAGCTCAGGTTGGTGGCGAATCGTGTGATGGGTGTGGTGTGTTCGTTCATGTGTTCGAAACCCTCCGCTCGGTCGGCTATGATGGTTGCTGACTAGGCGTGGCCCTCTACCTGTTCGGGTGGAGGGTTTCGTTTTAATCGAGGCCGTCGAACGATGGTGGTTCGATGAATTCCGGCCCGTATTGCCTGCTTGGCGGCTCGGCCGGCTCGGGATGGGTGAGCACGGCAAGAACCTCTTCCCGGCTCAGGCTCATGAGTCGTGCCGTGGTGTCGATGTCATAGCCGCGCTGCGCCCACCTGCGGATCATCTCCCGCCTGGCCTTACTGATCATCACGGCTCCATCCCTTGTCGGCGCCGTCGGCGTGATCCCAGTCGCAGGACAAGCCTCCGTTGTCAACGCTTACGCAGATCACATGGCGGGACTCTCCCAGCGGTACTCGGTATGAGCACAATGGAGATCCCCAAGTGGCCCGGCCGCAGGCGATCTTCGTGGTCGTCTCCGGCATTTGCGTGGAGCCACCACAACCGGCGAGCGCCATGATGCAAACAATGGTGCAGACTACGGTGATTGTTCTCTGGGCTAGTGTGATTCGGTGCATGATGATGTTCCTTTTGGTTGGGATTGGTGTTTCAGCAGCATTGCGATCAGGGCTTCCACGCTGGGCGCGGTGATGGTGGCGGAGTAGTAGACGCAATCAGTGAAGGGGACGAGACTTACGCGCAGGTCTCCGTTTTCACGACAGTCGAATGAGATTTCGTCACCTGATGCATAGAACGTGAGACTGCCTCGCTCAATATCGGCCGCCAGCTGCGCCTTGGCGAGCTCGTGTAGTGCGTCCAGGAAGGGTTTGCTTGGGTTGAGGATGCAATGGAACGGGTAGACGGATCGGTCCTCGATGAGTTGGACCTCGCAGATAGTGTCGTCCTGATCCTCTTCCAGAGAGACACCTTTGATCCCACGCTCGCGGGCCAGATCGAGCAGTTCGGCTTCTTGCCCGGCGATGTCTTCCGGCGGGCATGTGACGGTTTCGCTCATTCGGGGTCCTCCAGTAGGCTGATGTCGGTGGTAATGCCGTAATGGTCGTACATGTAATCCGCCTGCTCCTTGATTCGCTGCTCACTGACCTGCTGCCACGTATCGGCATACCAGTCAGCAAGCGCTCGCCGTAGGTCGGTGCGGGTGAGGATTTTCGCTGTTGTTTCGCTCATCTCGATGTCTCCGCCTTGGCTGTCTTTCTGTGTTTGCGTTCGGCTTTCCATTTCGGGTGGTAGAGGAGGAAAACAGCGAGCGTGCTTATCGGCTGCCAGAAGTCGCCGCATGGTAGGTCGAGCTGCCACCATTGCCCGCATACCGGGCAACGCCAGACGGGATCGGAGCCGGTAGGCGCGCAGTATTGGCTACTCATAGCAGTGCCCTCGTTCTGGCGGCCATGATCGCGAGCCGTGCGAGACGTTGGTATTGGGCTCTCGTGACCGGGTTCATGTCAGGCCACAGGCTCGCCACCTCTTTCGGGTCCATGTCGGTGGTACCCGTGTAGATAGCGAGCGCCGCGGCATCGATCTCCAACTCGGTTGGTTGGCGTACGGCGCCGGCCATGTAGGCGGTGCGAGAGTAGCGGCATCGTTCGGAGCGAGTGCACATGACGGGGCGCTCGCCCTGGTCTGGGGTGGGGTAGCGTTCTTCGAGTTCCTGGAGGATGATGCTCATTGCTGGTTTCTTTCGTGTTCGATGAGTTGGTCGAGGCTGTCGAGGACGGTGTCGAGGTCGCCTTGGTAGAGGTATATCCATATCGCGGTTGTGTACGTGGCGCCTGTCGGGGGTAGGGCGAGTTTCTTCAGGATGCCGCGTTGCAGGCGTGTCCATGCGATCGTCTCGCCGCGGTCTATTGCTCGGCAGAGATACCATCGGGCTTTCTCGAGGTCCTCTACGGGTCGGCTCTTCGCCTTGTAGCGCCACAGGTATTTGATGCAGTTGCCGAGGCAGAAGCTCGTGTCGGCGGTCAGGTCGATGCATTCCATGCCGGGGTGTGCGTCGGTGTAATGCTTCGGGCTGTTGATCGGGTCGTTGATCCAGCTCATTCGTGGTCTCCTTGCTGTCCGGCGCACATGATGTCGAGATACATGGCGTAATCGGAGCGGTCGCGGCTGATGCAGTCCTGGACTCGATGCGTGCCCGCGTGATCCCGGTAGGGGTTATGGCCGAGCGCGATGTCCGCCATACGGAACGCGGACAGGTCGAGTTTGCGGTGGCTGACATAGGAGCGGATCCAGTCGGGGCCGTTGTATTCGCCGAGCTGATGGTCGAGGATGTCGATGTCGTAGTCGACGTTCGTGCCGGCCGGGTGCAGCGTGTATCGGCTGGCCTCGTCCTGCAACCATTCCTTGAGGTTGAGCGCGATGATCGGATAGCCGACCGCCTCATGCTCGTCGCCGGCGATCTGGTCCCACAGGCCGTTCGCCAGGTGCATGCGCAACGCGGCGGGCGACACGTCGAACAGGCTGCACTCGGAGGGGCGAACGATGCTGGTGAACTGATCATGGGCTTCGACGCCGTCCATGCCAGTGACGATCATGCCGACCTCCAACAGCTTGCTGTCCGTGCGGCTGATGCCGGTGGTCTCCACGTCGATCCACAGCAGCCGGTCGGGCTTCGCCGGGGGAGCGGGCGGGGTGAGCGTGATCGTATCGTTGGTGTTGGTCATTGGTTGTCCTTTCGAGTGTTTGTCGTGTATGGAGTCCATGTGCCGTCCTGGTCGAGCAGGATCCAACCGTGACGGCGGGTGAACAGGGAATGGTGCGGGTCGGCCCATGCGTGGACGAGCCAGCCATGCCGGTAGGCGAGATCCGGGTCGGCGTGCACGTCGCCGTGACAGCCCGTCGTGCCGGACCCGCACAGGCAGATGAGATTCGACGCATGGTTGAGATCCACGCCCCCGTGACTGCGCAACCGGCGGTGGTGGATGCTGTAGCCGCTCCACTGCGCGTCGAGATCCCGACCGCAGATCACGCACCGGTACGAGTCCCGGCACAGGACCAGCCTGCGCGTCTCCATGTCCGGGCCGGTCACGGTCGGCCCCCGGTCTTCACAGTGGGGCATTCGATGACGGGCTGGGGTTTGTCGGCGTGCATGTCGTGCGCGACCGCCGCGCCGAGCAGCGTGCCCACGCTCAACCCGGCCAGGAACACGCCGACCAGGAAACGCCGGCTCATGCGACCTCCCCGTCCACGCCCGGGATGATCTCCACGTCGTAGCTGCGACGGCCGCCGTCCCGATGCTCGAGCGTGATCAACGCCTTGTCCCCGTCACGCGTCAGCTCATGCTCGAGCGGATGGAACATGAACGCCGTGACCAACGCGTCCACATGCCGTTCGCGCAGGTCGTCGATCTCCCGCTCCGCATGCCACAGGAGATGGCCGAGCGTGGCCGACGAGACCGACCAGGCCAGCATGAAACCGCACAGCAGGAACATGAGCCGGGGCGCGCCCACGACCATGTCGACGATCACGAGACCCAGCCACAGGAGCGCCAGACACAGGTCGGGCCATTCGTGCTTCAACCAGCATTTCATCAGTGTTTTCCTTTCATTTCCAACGGTTTCCGGGGGTTAGGCGATGGCGGCGAGATCATCCACGAGGATGCCCTTCGCGGCCAGCTCGTCGGGATCACCATGGGCGAGCATGTCCACGATCGCGACCGGGTCGACGCCCCTGTCGAGCAGGGCCGCGACCTGCGGCACCCACTGCAATCGCACCGACTCGTCCGGCTGCCGGGCCCTGACCGGCCGGCTCGACGTGAGCAGCTTGCGCGCCCGACGCCGCGACTCGCTCTCCACGCCCTCGGCAAGCGCGGGCGGGGTGGTCAGGCCGAGTTCGCGGGCCCGGTCGAGCCAGTTGGTGAACGCGGCGGCGGGGTCGGCGGGCGGTTTGCCGGTTTCGGCGATCTTGTTGCGGAATTTGCGTAGTTCCCATTCGCAGTCGACGCCGTATTGGGCGGCGAGCTGTTGGTGTTCGTCGTTGGGGGTGAATGCGGCGAGGGCTTTCAGTCGGTCGGTTGTGGTGTTGCGCGTGCGCGTACTCTCTCTTGACGGTTGTATTGGTGGTTCTATGACGGTTTGGGTGACATGGGTGTCACCGGTGTCGGCACTGGGATGACACCGGGGTGGTGTCATGGGGACCACCGGGGTGGTGACATGGGTGTCACCGGTGGGGGTGACGGTGGTGTCACCGGTAGGGGTGTCACGTATGTCACCGGTAGGGGTGTCGTGTATGTCACCGGTACCGGTGTCGTGCGTGACACCGGTCTTGTGTCGTGGTTTGCGTTCCGGGAACACCTGGTAGACGACGGGCTTCTGTCCCTTGGGGTAGCCCTTCGTGAGCCGTTGGTCGCCCTCCGTGATCAGCCCCAACGTCTTGAGTTTCCGGAGGCTGCGTTGGATGGTGCGGTCCCCGACCTCGACCTCGGCGGCGAGCGTGGCGACGCTGGGCCATGCCTGTCGATCGTCGTTGGCGTAGTCGGCGAGCACGATCAGCAGGAGCTTCGTGGTGCTGTCGCCCTTGAGCCGGGTCTTCTTGGCCCTGGCGACCAGTTCGATGCTCATAGTGACTCCTTGATCGGGGTGATGTCGATGCCCGTGATCCGCGTGTTCTCGGCGAGGCTGGCGAGCATGGCCTGCAATGCCATCGGACTGACCGACGGGGGACAGGCGGTGGGATGATGGTCGACCGTCCGGTATGAGAACCGGCCAGCGCCGGACGGGGTCAGGTAGTTGATCGTGGTGCGTGTGATCATCGGCGTGACTCCAGTTCGAGGGCGATGGTGCGCCCGTGTCCGGTCAGCTCCCACTGGTCGTCGACGGTCTGTTCGACCAGGCCGAGATCCTCCAACGTGGCGAGCGTGCGCAACCGGTTGCCGTTACTGGTGACGATGCCGCAGACCAAGAGCCGGGACAGGATCCGGGTCTGTGCCTGGGTGAGCCGTGCGGGCCGGCCGTCCGCCAAACGAACCCACGCCATCATCGGTCCGCCTCCCGTTTGCGGCACACGAACACGCGGAACACGCCCTGCGGGTTCTCGCGCGCGGTCGCGTCGTACCGGCCGGCCGGCTTCCACGAGCCCGAATGGGCCGTGCGGATGTTGCTGGCCCACTGGGTCGCCTTCGCATAGGAGTCGAAACGGAGCCCGAGATCGCGGTAACGGCCCGGCTGTTCGTCCAACATGCGGGCGAGCTTCTGCCACTTGCCCCGATACCCCTCCTCGTGCAGGTTCACCGGCGGCACGTCCCACCAGCCGTCCTCCGGCTCCGCCGGCATCGTCGGCGCCGCGGGCTCGGCCTGGGCGGCGACCTTCAACGCCTGGCACAAGGACAGTTGCGGCTGGTCGTCCAACACGTCGATGGCCGGGGCGATCAGATCCCCGTACGTGCGGGCCATGTACAAGCGGGCCGCACGACGGTCCGACACCGGCAGATCACGCCACGCCGCATTGCACAGTTCCTCGAGATCCACGTTCTTCCTTCTCGCCATTACGTTGTTCCTTTCCTAGAATTCCGGGTCCGATGCGGGATCGCCGGCACCGAAATCGCTCGGCCCGCCATTGGCCCACGGGTCCGCGGGACCGCCGTCCGCCGGCGGCGCGACCTGAGCATTGGCGTGGGCTGTCGGCGCCTGCCGGGCGGAAGCGCCGCCCGTATACCCGCCGCGCGCGTTGTTGCCCTGTCTGGAGACCTGGGCGGTCGCATACCTGAGGCTCGGGCCGATCTCGTCGACCTGCAGTTCGATGATCGTGCGGTTCGACCCGTCCGACGCCTGGTAGGAACGCTGCTGCAAACGGCCCTGCGCGATCACGCGCATGCCCTTGGACAGGGAACGGACGCAATGGTCGGCCAGCTCACGCCATGCGGAGCAGCGCAGGAACAACGCCTGCCCGTCCTCGTACTGATTGGTCTGCCGGTTCCAGGTGCGCGGCGTCGACGCGATCGTGAAGCTCGCGACGTTCACACCGCTGCCGAGGGTGCGCAGTTCGGGATCCGCGGTCAGGTTCCCGATGATCGTGAGAATGGTCTCTCCGGCCATATGAGTCCTCCTTGTGTGTATCGGGGTCGACGTGCCCGCGTCTGCCGCGGGTCGATCATGTTCAGGCCTTCTCGTACAGGTAGTCGGCGCGACTGTAGCGGTGGGTTTCCTCGGCCCGTCTGACGTCCTCGCGCCTCCAGCCCCGCACGCGTCCGTTCACCCGGACCGGTTCGGGGTAGATGCTCGGAATCGCGCCGCACGACATCTTGTAGACCGTGGACTTCGACCGGCCCAGATGCTCGGCCATTTCGGCGACCGACATCAACGGCTCCAACGGCGTTCTCGCTGCCATGAGATATCCTTTCCTTGAAACCTGTTGTTTCGCCCACGTTGCCGCGTGGGCTCTTTCATTTGTGAGCTGTCTGCTCGTGGACTGTCGCGGAATCGAACCGCGTCCCGTCGTTTGCCGCAGCTGACGAGTGCTGCGATCTCCGAGCGGGGGCTAGCCTGCCAGCCCTAGCGGGCGCCGGCCGAGAGAAAACCGACGCCCGTGGTTTGAGAATCTTCGGTTATTTGGTGTTAACGACTGGCCTTTGTCGCCGCCCGCCGGTCGGAAGGAAAACGCACAATGCCGGCGGGCAAGACTTATGCGGCGATGGTCTGGTGCTGGACGGGACTGCCGGCCAGCCAGGCCTGCACCTCGGTCAGCGGGTAGAGGACCGGCCGCCGGTCGAGCCGACAGCCGGGCACCTTCGTGCCCATCTTGATGAAGCCGGGGCCTTTGCCCAGGGTGCGCCAGACGGCGAGCGTGCCGGTCGTGGGCGACCCGTCGCACATGGCCGACACAGTGGCCGGCCGCAGGTACGCGACGCCGTCGATCGTGATGTCGGCGTGAATACGAGTGCGTGTCATGACTTGTCTCCTTCCACGAGGGTCAGCAGGCGGAACGGCACGTACCCGCAGGCGACCAGACTGGCGATCAGGTTGCCGATCGGGTGGCTGCATCCCTCGTGCGAGAGCAGCCAGATGAGGGCGAGCAGCAGGATGATCAGGAGCGTGGTGTACGGATGGTGGTGGCGATGAGCGGCGTTGGTCATGGCGTCGGCTCCTTTCAAAAGGGGTCACCTCCCCTCCGGTAGGCTGGTGGTTGTCTGAAATCTCTAGCCAATGAAGAGAGGTGAAGAATCAATGGATGACGAGGATCTGATCAGACTGTTGGAAAGTCGCTTGGGGGAAGCCCGGAGTCAACGGGAGGATGTTCCGCTGAGCCGGATCCTGATCCCGTATTTCGAGGGGATCGAGAGGCGTATCGAGGATCTGTACTCGCGTATTGGCGAACTGGAGGATGAGGTGCGACGGTTGCAATCCATGCCATGAGCTCGTCGCGCTCTTCGAGTAGCCGGAGGGTCGCCTGTGCGGTGAGCGTGATCAGTCTGCCGGACGACGTTTTCCATCGATGCTTTTCCGGGACGCTGCGGTAGCCTGTCATTCCGCCTCCTTGCTGGTGAGGAAATTGACGATCATGCGGGTCTCGTCGGGGTTGAGGGTGATGGTCGCGTCGGTGATGCCGAGGTCACCGAGACGCAGTTCAGTGCCGCCATCCGGCAGGTTGCGGAGGGTGAGTGGCCGGCCGGGATCGGTTCGGTTGACGAGTTTGAGCAGGCTCATCAGTCCACCTCCTTACCGGCGAGCGCCGGCGATTTGAACGGTTCCGGCAGGAGCGCCGCTGGAGGTTCTTCCAGTACTTCTGCGATGGCGAGAATCTCGTTGATGTTGAAGCTCCGATACCCCTTGAGCTTGCTGTTGAGGGTGCTGTATGGCATGCCTGTCTTGTCGGAGATGGCACGTTTGGTGATTCCTTTAGTTCGAATCTTCCTGTCGACCTCATGGCCGATCTCGATATCTACATTGCTCATGTGAGCAACGATATATCTCTGGTCAACAATCGTCAATGTCGGCGTGTCTCAAACGAGCAACACGCTCCCATTTTGCGAATTGCCGTTGCTGGAATTGAGATGTAAAGTACTCACATGAGTAAATTGCAAGACGAACGTAGCCACAGATTCTCGCAGTTGGTCGGACTGGAACTAAAAGCCAGCTTCGCCCGGCATGAAACATCTCAGGCAGAGGTAGCCGAAAAACTCGGCCACTCAAAATCGGGATACTCCCGATGGCTGAATGCAAAGC
>NZ_JAFEJT020000003.1 GCF_018555435.2 Bifidobacterium amazonense | reverse complement strand
GTTCTTCGGTTCTATTCTTGGCGGAAACAAACCTAACAGAAGAACGCCCCTCTCATACCCGCACACACGAAAGCCCCGGCAACGACGCCGAGGCCCACAACCTCACCACACAAACTGGCGAAGACTCACAAAAACCTTCCAATAAGCGCACAATGAACATGACAATATCAAGGTCAGGAGTATCCTAGAGATACGAGGATATTCACAATTAAGGAGGATTGACAATTTGCCGAACAGCGGCAGCCTCTTTAACAACGTAAATCAGTTTCCCACCAAGCCTAGCGTGTGATGAGCATACGCATCGTGCCTGGAAGCCGGGATAAAGCATCCACCACATGGATGCCGAATTCCCGGGTTAAGCGGAAACTGACTAGAATAAGCCACAAAACTTGTCGCCAGACAGGGTTTGCGCAGCGGAAACGAGAAGACTATGAAGAAGCATGCGCTCAGTGTGCTCGCCGCTACCATCGCGGCGAGCACACTCCTCACCGGACTCACCACCACTACCGCCTTCGCGAATACTGGTAATAATACAGCTCAACACGTTGCAGTAGCTACTGCGTCTCGATATTCGATCAATGACTTGAAGAATGTGAAGGTGGTTTGGACGTTCTTCAGTGGTCCCGAAGCGCAGCAGCAGCATGTCGTGGACAACTTCAACTATAGGAATCCCGGTCCGTATGTTATGCCCCAAGGGGACACTCATGCCGGAGTCAAGAACCTTCCGACGGGATGGCGAACCGAAGCGGAGGCCACACTCGGCCAAGTCATTTGGCATGTCTACGCTCCGGACAACTCCCTGATCATCTCCTACACCGTCAGACGCACTACCGAAATCGAGGGATCCGATAAGATCGCCCAGATCAAGATGACGGTGAACGGGGAACCCTACGCGAAGTGGGATCCGTTGAACAAGACCGACTATGATCTGCGTAGCGAGTACCCGAACGGCGCGACCGTCCGCTTCTACAATCTTCCCGCGGGCTGGACGGTCCAGTTCACGAACGACGATGACAGCACGGGCGGCGTGTTCAAGGGAGGCAAGCTCACCGGTTCAAACGCTCCCATCGCCAGCGACCTCTACCTGATCCTCGGCGCCACATATGACAAGTATCCGCAGGATCCGGCGACCCCGGAGGGCATGACACCCGTCTACCGCCTGTACAACCCGCATTCCGGGTTGCACCATTACACGACGAGCCTGACCGAGCGGAATCATCTGATCGATGTCGGTTGGAATTATGAGAGCATCGCGTTCAATCAGCCGAATACCGGAACGCCCGTGTATCGAGCGTATAACCCGTATAACGGGAATCATCATTGGACCGCATCCTATTACGAGTATACGGTCATCACCACGAAGCAGGGGTGGCGTCCGGAGGGTGTCGCATGGTATCAGGATGATTCCGGGACCAAGCCCGTGTATCGAGCCTATAATCCGCGGAACGGCGAGCATCTGTACACGTTGAACGGCAACGAGTACAAGATCATCACCACCAAGCAGGGATGGCGCGGCGAAGGCATCGCATGGAAAACGCGATAAGCCGAAGGTAATCATCGTCTCGGCAAGAGAATGGGCCCCGCACTATATGCGCGGGGCCCATTCTCTTAGTGTTCCGTCTTCGGCCTGCCGAATGCCCGCAGGGCATCAGGCGGCAGGTAGTCGAATCGGATGACCTTGACGTGACCGGTGTCCGTGGTCATCACTCCCATGCCTGTGGCGTCGGGCGGAATGTCGCAGGGCGAGGGATCTCCGTCCACGAGATCACCAAGCGCAGCACGAGCCGAGTCCGTGGTGCGGACACGCAGGCAGATCCTCAGCCCGCAAATGTCACGTAGCGAGGTCGGGATCACGGTAGCCACCGGCCGCTGGGTCGCGAGGACCACAACGATCATGGCGCTGCGCCCACGCCGGATCAGATCCGTCACCAAGGACAAAAACTCATCACGCCCCTCCTTCGATTCTTTGGACATTTGAGGCGGATCCGTCCACGTCTGGACCTCGTCGATGAACAGCACGATAGCGCGATCAGGATGCGAGACACCGAACCCATGCCACATATTCGGGTCCTCGGAGCCCGCCGCATCGGTCAACCGGGCCATCATACGGCCGTGCAGCAAACGTAGCAGTCTCAGTGCCTCGTCATAACCAGACGTCGCCACATATCCAGCCGCTCTGCCCTGTGCCCACCGCCAATCGCCGGAACCTTTGCCGTCCAGCACATGCACCTCAGCGAGGTCCGGACGGGCCAGCAATGCCACAGCCAGCTCGTTCATACCCGAGCTCTTCCCGCTTCCCGGTAATCCGGACAGAAGGGCACCGGATAGGTCGGCCAGATCCTGCCACGCGTCGCCGTCCAGATCACGGCCGACCGGCACGTACAGGTGCCCCACCCGGGCACGTGCCGGTACGATATCCCGCAGCACGCGAGGCTCGCGAAGTACGTCGATCCGGTCCCGCGTATACAGATCGATAACCCACGCACTATTGCCCGTGCGGGTGAGACGGTAGTCAGCCATGTCCAATCGAGCCAAAGACGCAGTCACCGCCGCGCGTATCCGTTCCTCGGTGACACCCACCACGCGCAAACGCTGGATCTCGATACGATCAGGCCACAGGAACACCGGATGCGACACTGGACGTCGATCATCGGCATCAGTCACCAGCCTCGTGTCACGGAGCCATTCATTGCCCAGTCGCCGGGCACGTCGCCGCCGCCATCGCAGCACATCTCCCATGACAGGCAGTATGAACCGTGCGACGTCACGCGCGCGACACGGCCACGGCACAGCGGCGATGCCGACACAGGTCACCAGCAGGACCAGATATATGACAATCGCATACCAGCACCAATCCGACGGAACCCACTTCACCAAGACGACCGATACGATCGTCCAGCACAGCGTGGCGGCACAGGAGATCACACACCGGCCGATCAGACCACACAAGGCGGACACGACGTCGTCGAACGCATCATCCCCCGATCGGGGTCTATTCTGATTCATTACAATCCTTTCAGAAGCGGCGGGGCCGCCGCTCTACGAGCGCGCCCCGCCAAAATCGACTCAAAACAGTGCCGCTCAGATGATGCCAACGAAGCCCAAGCGAGCAGACAGCCACTGTCTCATCGCGGAGGACACCGCCTCATCGACACTCATCCCGCAGGCCGCAGCCGTCACTGAAAATCGATAGAACATGTCGTCATCAAGGTGCACCAGCACCTCACGACGCATGCCGGTTCGATCGGCACTATCATTCGTCCCCGTATTGTCGGCCATGTCAGCGAACCTCCGTGACCGCGTCGGCGAAGAAGGCGACACCGTGAATGGTTTCACCCTCCGTGTTGACAAACGAATAGTCCATCGCGACGAGATTCTCAACGGCAACCTCGGCGCCTTGGGTCAAGTCCGGGCACACCGGCGATGCCACCGTGATGCGAATTGGCTTCGTGCTACGTCCCGGCACGGAACGAAGCACAGTCACCACCCACTGCGACACGCCATCGCGGGTTATTTTCTGCGCGCCGTCCTTGCCCATTTTCGGGGATACCTGGTCTGCGCGCAGCGTCCCGAACCGCTGCTCATCAACTGGTACGAACATCACGCACCAAATCCTTCCTAGTCAGGGGTCTAGGCCAATCCCAAACCCGTACGCCCACCTATGCGGGCAAGAAGGAGGTATGCGTCACCAGCAAAACAAAACCGTAAACAGAAAAAGGGTCCGGCATGAAACTCATACCGGACCCTACTCCCAGTAAGGGCGCACTTGGAAGCGCCCACGGAATCGGCACCATCCGAAAAGTCGTTGTACACCCGCCTGAAAACCGGATGGGTGAGACTGCCGTCATTCCGTACTTCTTATCATAACCCTTGCGGTACCATAATGACGTCGTTACGCGTTTGGTGAGACGAACGTGAGACGGCCTCCCGGCATCAGCCGGGTGACGTTGCCGCGTCGTACAACGCGGCGCGGCCTGAACCAGTAAGGAGCGCTCTCATGCGCAACTTGGATGAGGAGCCGCGCAGCGGCTCGATGCTCAGGTATATGACGGTGATGTTCATCGCCGTGTCCGCCAAGATCGATGTGATCACGGCAGACCTCATCTGCGTAGGCCTTACAGCCTACGTGGTGTGGAAGGACCACACCGAGAACCGCAAGTAGCGGCACACTCAGCCCGTCCGGATTACCCAGACCCGGACGGGTCATCACCTCCTCAACATCAATGGCAAAACAGAGGCGTTCATTATCCAGCCGCTATCATTGACTCAACCGCAGCCGTCGCCTTTGCCATGTCCGCCGTGGAAACATGGGTATACACGTTGTCGGTCACATCAATGGAGGCATGGCCCATGATGGACTTACGCACGGCGTCGTTCAATCCCAGCTGCATCATGGCGGTAGCCGCAGTGTGCCGCGCGGAGTGCGGCACATAGTGGCCTTCTATGCCAGCGTTTTGCAACGCTACTGCGAAACGCGGCTCATCATCCGCCTGACGGCGTAGATGCTTACCGTCCGCCCCAACAAACACCAATGCGCCCGGCCGAGAAATTCCACGAGCTTTGGTGAATGCCAACAGTTCCACTGCCAACGATTTCGGCATCGGAATCACACGATATCCAGCATTGGTCTTCGGCGGCACCAGATACGCCGAATCCTCTAAATGCCTCACCTCCATATCAGCCGGGAAATCACGCTCATTAGCGGAAAACTCCTGCAACTGCTGCCGGACAACGATACACAACACACCATCGATCTCTTGTACTTCGTCCAGCGTAAGTCCCAGCCGCTCACCCTGCCGCATACCAAGTTCGAACGCCAACCTCCACATGAGATGCCACATCGGATCTTCCTCGGACTCGATCAGTTTCCGAGCCTGTCCGGCAGTCAACGTCTGCCGCTTCTTCAGTACCACTCGCGGCGCTTCGGCACGATCACAAGGGTTGTAATCGATCAAGCCTTCTTTAACGGCATCATCCAAAGCCTTATGCAAAGTCCTCCATGCACTACCAGCAGTACCGGACGACTTCGGCCGGCGCGGGGGCACCGCATCAGGATCACCCTTGGTGATCCACTGCTCCATCATGCGAAAATGGCGCGGCTGCAACTGATTCAGTCGCACGCCTCCAATGGACGGTTTGATATCGGCGTTCACCACGCTTGAATACGTCTTCCACGTCTTCGGACGCAACCGAGGCTTTACGAATTCCAGCAACCAGCGGTCCAACCAGTCCCCCAGCAACGGGGACGACTTCGACGGAAGCTTGCCATTTCGTTCATACTCTTTCACCGCATCGTCCAAACGCTGACGGGCGATCGCCTTCGTCTTGCCCCGGCGTTTCAGCACACGACGCTTACCCGTCGCCGGGTCCGGAGGCAGTTCATACGTGGCACGGAACCCGTCGCCATCGACACAACAAGCATATTGACGCATACCCCTATTGTACCCCAGTGGGATACAAAACGGGATACATCACGAACCATCAATAACCACTCATAACCATCTATAACCAAAAATTCAAACTCTAAAAATGGCTCAATTTCAACAGTTTTGACTCAAATAAGCCAAAATATCTATATAGCTAAATCAGATTCCACATCTGATCCTTATGATCTGATGGCGTGATGTGAAAATGCCCCGACCGATGGCGAATCGGCCGGGGCATTTTCATGCCGTCTCGCCCTCTTTTGTGACGCGAAGCGTGACAGGGAACGGTGATCCGAACCGGGGAGAAGAGTAGAATATGCATGTACCGCCACGACGTTGCGGCGGGGGAACACGAACGGTTAGGGGTGCGTTGTGACGGCCGTATACATCATTCTGGCGATCTTCACGCTCGCTTTCGGCATCCTGTCCATCATCGCACCGGAAGCCATGTGGAAGATCGAGCATTGCCTTGACGTTCGCGGAGGCGAGCCGACCAAGTACTATCTGATCATGCAGCGCATCTTCGGCGTGTTCACCGTGATCGTGTGCATCGCGGCGATCGGCGTGCTCCTGTTCGGCGGCGACGACGGTCAGATCGACCCGGCCGATCTCGGGAACTCGAACACGACTGCATGCACCGGCGACGGATGCCAGTCCATGTGACGGCAAGACACACGGCATACGCGGCGACACGACTCTTCGTATTGTGATGTGCAGGTGGCCGAAGGCTGGCCGTTTGGTTTCGGAATCGCGCTGTCGCGCGATGCTGATTGCTGGCGGCCTTCGGCCGCGAAGCTCCCTCACCCGGCTTTGCCGGGAGCCCCCTCAGTGAGGGGGCCGAGGCTCCGCCAGCTTCAAAGGTCGAAGTGAAGCAACCATTGGAAACGTTCTCACACGATGTGCGAGCCGACAGGCGAACCAGCACAACTCGGGCGAAGCCCGTCCATAATCGCAGGACATCGCCGTGAAGCTGGCGGAGCCTCGGCTCCCTCACTGAGGGAGCTGTCGAGCGCAGCTCGACTGAGGGAGCTCGCGGCGCGAACGCGCCGCCAAACAACACAGCATCGCGCGGCAGCGCGATTCCGAGACCGAGCGGACGCCACCGCAACAAACCCCATACATGGCACAATATGCAGGGACCACTTATCCCGCCCCTGCATATCCCGGTCAGCGCATGAGCCGTTCGGCGAGCGCGCGGAACTCACGGCCGATGCCGTCTTCGCGCAGCGCGCCTTCGGGCGTGAGCACGGCGGGCCGGCCGGACTCCCCCGTCTCGCGCAGTTCGGGTTCAAGCGGCAGCTGGGCCATCAACGGCACGTCGTAGCCGAGCGCTTCGGTCAACTGGTCGGAAACGCGCTGACCGCCGCCCTCGCCGAAGATGCGCAGCTTCTCGCCCTTATGCTCGTACCAGCTCATGTTTTCGACCACGCCGCGCACCTTCATCGGCACCTGCAGGGCGACCAGTCCGGAGCGGACGGCCACGTCGGACGCACTCGGCTGCGGGGTCGTCACCACCACCAGCTCCGCATTCGGCAGCGCCTGCGCCACGGAGATCGCCATGTCGCCGGTGCCGGGCGCCAGGTCGAGCAGCAGCACGTCCGGCTCGCCCCACCACACGTCGGCGAGGAACTGTTCGAGCGACCGTTGCAGTCGCGGCCCGCGCCACAGGATCGCCCGGTCGGCGCCGGCGAACATGCCGATCGAGATGAGTTTGACGCCCCATGCGGTCACCGGCATGAGCATGCCGTTCAAATTCGTGGGCTGCGTGTGCACGCCGAACAGTTTCGGCAGCGAGAAGCCGTAGATGTCCGCGTCGATCGCGGCCGTGTCGTAGCCGAGCGCGGCGAACGTGGCGGCGAGGTTCGCGGTGACCGACGACTTGCCGACGCCGCCCTTGCCGGAGGCGATCGCGAAGATGCGCGTCTTGATGCCGGGCTTGTTGAACGGGTTCTGCTTGCGTTCGGCCTTGAGGTCGGCGACGAGATCGGCGAGCTTGTCGTGGCTCATCGACGTGACCTCGATGTGCGGCGTGAGCGTCGCGTCCGGGTAGGATGCGACCGCGCCGTTGATCTGGTTGGTGATCGTCTCGCTCAGCGGGCAGCCGGGCACGGTCAGTTCGACCTGAATGGTCACGTCGTAGGCCGCGCGTCCGTCGCCGGCCGGCACCGCGTTGATCGCCGCGATCATGCCCAGATCGGTGACCGACCGTCCGAGTTCGGGGTCGATGACCCTGCTGAGCCGCTCGTAGATGGCCGCTTCGATCTGCCGCGTATCTGCTGTCATGAATCATCCTCCTTATTGCCTCACCCAGACTAGCGTGCGATCGTGCGGCATGCCAGAGGCGGACTGCCGGTTCCCGGGAACCTGCCCGGCGGAACGGACGAATCGGACCGATCGGACCGATCAGACAGACCTGTCAGACCTGCCCGGTCTCCAGCAGCGTCTTGAACTGGGCCTCGTCGAGCATGGGGATGCCCAGTTCCTCGGCCTTTGCGGCCTTGGATCCGGCGTTGGCGCCGACGACCACCCAGTCGGTCTTCTTGCTCACCGAGCCGGCCGCCTTGCCGCCGCGTTCGATGATCGCCTCCTTGGCGGAGTCACGCGAGTAGCTCTCCAAAGACCCGGTGACGACCACCGTCTTGCCGGCCAGGGTCTGCGGCAGGTCGCTCGTTTCGGCCGCCCCGACGCCCACGCCGGCGCGCTTCCACGCCTCGAGCACCGCGCCGCGCCAGTTGCCGGGCTCGCGCGCCTCGGCGAACCAGTTCACCACCGATTCGGCGATTTCCGGCCCGATGCCGTCGATGGCGTACAGTTCCTCCGCACTCGCCGCGGCCAACGCGTCCAGTGAGCCGAACGCGGAGGCGAGCAGCCGCGCGGTGGGCGGGCCGAGCCTGCGGATGGACAGTGCGACGAGCACGCGCCACAGGTCGGCGTGACGTGCCTTGTCCATTTCGTCGAACATCTTGCGCGTGTTCTCCCCCGGCCGGACGATGACCGGCACGTCCGTCGAACCCGCACGCGTGGTCTTGTGTTCGACGCGCACGACGACCGCGTCGGCCGGCACGTCGTAGTCGGGATAGTCGGAGGCCGCGTCGGGAGCCGCAGCCTCCCGCTCGGCCAGCTGCTTGGCCGTAAGCCTGCGGGCCGCGGTCGGCGCGGTCCAGAACGCGGGCACCTGATGCCACAGTCCGGATCCGCCGATGCGCCGGCGCACCTTCTTCTTCCGCCCGTTCGCGTCGGTCGTCTCGTGCACTTCGATGATCGCCGCCTCGCGCCACACGCGCACGTCGCGCAGGTCCGCGGCGGTCAGATCGAACAGTCCGGCTTCGCTGGAGAGCACCGGCGTCTGCACGGCCGGCAGTTCCAGTCCGGAGACCGGCTCGTACGGTTCCGGTTCCTCGCCGGGGGCCACGATGATCTCGCTCACTCCCGGCGCGTAGGTCGCGACCGAATCCGGCCGGTTCTCCTCCGGGTTGGTCAGGGCCACGGCCGACTGGTCGCCGAGATGTTCGATGTCGAACGCCTTGCGCGAGGCCAGGTTGATGATGCGTTCGGTCAGCTGCGCCGGGCAGCTTTCCACGTTCGGGCAGCGGATGTCCTTGTCGCCTTCCTTGGCGGGCGCGAGTTTCGCCCCGCACGACGGGCAGTATTCGGGCATGACGAACTCGCGCAGCCGGTCCTCGCGCCCACGCCGGCGTTCGAGCACGGGCCCGACGAGTTCGGGGATCACGTCGCCGGCCTTGCGCACGACGACCGTGTCGCCGATGAGCACGCCCTTGCGTTTGACTTCGGACGGGTTGTGCAGCGTGGTGCGCGCGACGGTCGAGCCGGCCACGTACACGGGTTTCAGGACGGCGACCGGGGTGACACGGCCGGTGCGACCGACCTGCACGGTGATGTCGAGCAGTTCCGTGTTGACTTCCTCGGGCGGGTACTTGTAGGCGATCGCCCAGCGCGGCGCGCGCGATGTCGCGCCGAGCGCGCGCTGGAGTCCCAGATCGTCGACCTTGACGACGATGCCGTCGAGCGCGTGTTCGATGTCGCCGCGATGCTCGCCGTAGTAGTCGATCATGTCGAGGATCTCACGAAAGTTCGTGACGGTGCGGTTGTGCGGCGAGACCGGCACGCCCCACTTGGTGTACAGTTCGTACGCTTCGGACTGGTCGTTGACGACGTCGTGCGAGCCGGCGGGACGGTCCGCCCCCCAGCGCAGCGTGCCGATGCCGTGCGCGTAGAAGCTCAGACGCCGGGTGGCGGTGATGCGCGGGTCCTTCTGACGCAGCGAACCGGCGGCGGCGTTGCGCGGGTTGGCGAACGGTGCGCGGCCGGCGTCCTCCTGCTCACGATTGAGCGTGCGGAAGTCGTCCCAGCGCATGAACACCTCGCCGCGGATCTCCACGAATTCGGGGATGTCCTCGGCCGGTCCGCCGAGGTTCGCGGGGATCGAGCCGATGGTGCGCACGTTGAGCGTGATGTCCTCGCCGGTCACGCCGTCGCCGCGCGTGAGGCCCTGTTCGAGCACGCCGTTGCGGTAGATGAGGTTCAGCGCCAGACCGTCGATCTTCACCTCGCAGCTCATCGGCAGCGGCTTGGATTCGGGCCAGTCGAGGTCGCGGATCACCGAATCGTACCAGTCGCGCAGCTCCTCGATCGAGAACACGTCGTCGAGGCTCATCATGCGCGACGGATGCCGTACGGACGCGAAGTCGTTGGAGAACGTGCCGCCGACGCGGTGCGTGGGCGACTGCGGCGAATCGAGCTGCGGGAACGCGGCCTCGAGCCGCTGCAGGCAGCGCAGGCGCGCGTCGTAGGCGGCGTCGGACGAGACGGGCGCGTCGTCGATGTAGTAGGCGATCTGGTCGGATTCGACCCATGCGGCCACGCGCGCCCACAACCGTGCGGCGGCCTCGGCGCTCAGCGAGTCCACGTCGAGCCGGTCGAGACGCAGCGCGTCCTCGTCGTCCGGCTGCAGCGCGGCGATCCACTGGTCGCTGCCCGGCGCGAACCGCGTGATGCCGGTGTCGCTTACCAGCGCGGGAACGGCCGGCTCCCGACCGGCATCGCCGTCGCCTTTGCCGGCACCCTCGGCACCGACTGCGGCCACGTCCCCGGTCGTGTCGATATCGTCGAAGTCCCACGCAAGCTGCTCTTCCGTCATGCCTTACCCCAATCCATTCCGTAGCCGTACGTCAATCGTCGCACGCGCCATCGTTACGACGCGTGCGGTCATCATGCCACCTTCGCGAGCCCGCACGTCACGCGTTGAGCGAGCGCAGGAACTGCGCCTGGATCACGTCGATGCCGTCGCCCTCGTCGTCGTTCATGCGCGCGCATGCGACCGACAGGGTGCGTGCCGGCACGAACATGCCGTGGTCGACGCACACGCGAGCCGCGTCGCGGACGATGCCGGCGACCTCCGTGTGCGGCCAGACCGGCAGGTCGTGCGCGGCGAGCACGGCCTTGGCCGCCTCGACGCCGTCGGGCACGGGCACGCACTGCGAGTCGGCGCGCGCGACGAGTTCGCGCAGTTCGCCGTCCAGCGCGCCGATCTGCCCGGGGCTGATGTGGTCGCTCATGATGTACGCGGCGGCCGCCACGGCGAACTGGTCGCGCATCCATTCCGCGTAGGCGAAACGGTAGTAGGCGAACGCGGCGTCGTCGCGGTCGAGCGCGACGCGTAGCGCGTTCAGGCATGCGGCGCGCGCCGAATCCCAGTCCTCGCTGCGGGCCAGCTGCATGGCGAGCTTGAGGTGCGAGAGCGGGTAGGCGGGCGCGTACGAGACCATCGCGTTCAGATGCGGCAGCGCCGCCTGCGCCCCCTTGATCTGCGAGAGGATGTCGGCGACCTCCATGTGCGCGTAGAACAGGTCGTCGGGGATGAGCACGGTCTGTTCGCCGGATGTGGCGAACAGCCGGTTGTATACGACGCGTTCCGCGTACGAGTTGAAGTAGCGGGGCACGCCGGGATTGTTCGCGTACATCAGGTCGAGCCGTTCGAGTTCGGCCTCGATGATCTCGACCGCGTGGTCGATCTGCCCGGAGAAGAGCATGTCGCGCGCCTTGCCGCGTTCGCGGTTGAGTTCGTCGGACAGTTGGAACGTGATGTCGGGCGTGTCCCTGCCGTCGATGAGCGCGCTGGTGACCTCGGGCGCGAGCCGGCTGAGTTCAGGGTCGGCGATGCGGTCGATGAGCCGCATCGCGCGCTGCGCCTTGTCGACGGACGCGAGCGAATCGTCGGCGGCGAGACGGTGGAATTCGGCGACGCCGTGCTGCAGCAGGTCGACGCGCTGGATGGACAGGTCGGCCGCGTCGCGTGCGCCGAGCACGCGCGCCACGTCGGGCGAGAACGTCGTTTCGGACAGTTCGGGCTCCTCCTGTGCGCCGGCCGGCGCGAACCGCACGTCGCGCAGGTCGAATCCGGCGTCGGTTTCGCGCAACGCGCCGTGTCCGTCGAGCGACATGTTCGCGTCGAACATGCGGTACGTGTCGGCCGGGTGTTCGAGCCCGTCCTGGTACAGCCGCGCGAGCAGCGCGTCGCGGGTGAACGTGACGGTCGCCAGCGTGCGCACGGTCGGGTTGGCTCGCAGCGCGCTGAGCGGATCGCTCGGGTCGGCCGGCAGCGCGACGTCGCCGTCGCCCTGTTCCGGGTCGGGTTCCATGTCGTCGAACGCGTCCGCCGTGTTGCCGGTGGGCACGTTGAAGACGACCTCGTCGAGATCCACGCCGCGCATGAGATCCTCGAAACGGCTGTCGACGGTCGCCTTGTCGGCGTGGTCCATGTCCTGCGACGGACCGTCGCCGGGGGCCGCGCCCTGGTCGGACGCGGACGCATCGGCGTCGCCGTCGGAACCGGACCGGCCGGACGAACCGGCGGCGTCGGCAGGGTCGGCGGCATCGCCCATGTCGGCGGCGTTGCCCTCGTCGACCGACATCGGCGGCGTGCGCGACGGGTCGCCGTGCCAGTCGCCGTCCTTCGGATCGGCCTTGCCGCCGCCGAGCCCGACGTCGCCGAAACGCAGCCGGTCGAGCGTGTGCATCATCTGCTGGGCCATGTCGGAGATCGCCGAATCCTGTTCGGCCACGGCCTCCTCGAGCCCGATCGAGTCGACGTGCACCGAGACGCGACGGACATGCTCGTCCGCGCCGAACATCATCGCCGCGATCATCAGGCCGACACGCAGGTTGTACGAGGCGCTCATCGCCGCACGCTCGTCGTCCGACAGCGTGACCCACATGTGCCGGTCGGCGTCGTAGCGGCTCGACGGCATCATCATCGGACCGGCCGTGGTGAATCCGACCGCCGCCTCGCCGTCGGCGAGGTTCGAACGGAACTCCACGTCGAACCGGTACGGCACGCGCAGCCTGCGCAGCAGCGTGGACACGGTCTGCCGGTACAGCCATTCGGATCCGGACGCCCGGGACTCCCCCGCGCCGGACGGATCCGGATTGCGTTCGGCGATCCGCTCCGCCTGCGCGCGGGCCTCATCGACCAGCCGCATCACCGCGTGCCAGCCGTCGTGCCCGGCCTCGTCGGCCGCCGCGGCGTCGGACGCGTCCGGAGCGGCCGCACCACTGGCCGTGTCCGACGGCGACAGGGCGAGCAGCGCCGGATCGTCGAGCAGCATGCGGTCGATCTGCGCGGCCTGGGCGCGCGTGACCGTGTCCTCGATGGGCGTCAGCCCGAGCTTCGCGTTGCGTTCCAGCCACGCGCTCACGGCCGCGAAGCGGTTGAGATTGCCTTCGATCCGGAGCGACTTGAGCGCCGCCGGGAACTGCAGGCCGGAATCCCAGGTGAAGAAGTAGTTGCCCGAATACGTGGACGTGTACAGGTGCATCGGCTCCGCGCCGTGCACCGCCTCGAGCCCCGCGGTGGGTTCGAGCGCGCCCGCCTCGTGCATCAGGTCGGCGAAATGGTCCTCGAGCCCGGAGGCGCGCATGCCGTGGGCGCGCGCGTCGAGCGTGTCGCGCAGGCAACGGCGGATCGCGCCCATCGGCGCCTCACGGTTGAGCCTGCGGAAGATGTTGCCCGCGCCGAAGCCGATGAGCAGCCCGTGATAGAGCGGCAGCATGTACGCGGCGAAGAACGCGATCGCGATCGCGTCGCGGTATTCGAGGTCGAAGCGCATCGACGGCGGCAGTTCGGCGCGCACCTGTTCGAGCGTGTACCGGCTGCCGGCCTTGAGCCACGAGGCGAGCCAGATCATGCGGCCGGTCTCGTCGCGGCCCACGATGCCGCCCTGCACCACGTCGAGCATGCGGGGCGCATGGCCACGGCCTCGGCCGGAGCGTCCCGCGCCGTCACGCCGTCCGCCGGCGCGTCCGGCGAAGTCGGCGATGCCGCCGGCAAGATCGTTCGCCACGTCACCGGCGGCATCGGCGAGCCCGGAAAGTCCGGAAAGCCCGCCGCGGCGGCCGGCCGAAACCGGAGAGCCGGCCGAGTCATGACCGAACCGCGGCCCGTCCGGCAGCCTCAGCTCGCTTTCCTTGCCGAACATGAACGCGCACTGCATCCCCTGCGTGTCGGTTTCCGGATCATGGCACATGAACACACGGCCCCTGCCGTCGACAAGCGCCAGCTGCGCGAAATGGCTGCGGTCGGAGAACACGCCGAGCGCAAGCACGCTGCCCTGCTTGACGGGCAGCTGCGCCCATCCGAGCGTGATGCCGTCGGGCACGCCGGCCAGATGGTCGAATATGCGCCGCTTGGCGAACGGCGACAGCACGATGGCGTTCTCCCTGAACGCCTTGAGCAGATCCTCGTCGCTGGCATGGTCGCCGATGGCGTTGAGTGCGGCTCCGAACGAGTTGTCGGACGTGGGCCTGCGGCCATGTACGCGCGCGTCGAGGGTACGCACCAGCCGATCGACCATGGCCGGCACGCCGAAGCCATGATTATGGTGTGGTGTGTGTTGTGGCATGCCCCACATTCTTCCCGACCAACACGACATGAAGCCGATAGAATAATGGGATGCCTTCCTCGTTCCGTCAGTTCCGCCGCCCGATCGTCCGGCCGCGCACGCTGCTGTGCATCTGCGTGTCCATGCTGGTGATCGCCGTGCTCGAATGCGCCGTGTTCAACCTGCCGTTCTGGACGACGCTCGCCGCCAGCACCGACACGTCCGCCGCCGAGAACACGCTCGGCCCGGGCCTCGAGCGCACTGCGGACGGAATGCTGAAGGTCACCGACCCGACGCGGGCATGGCTCGAGGTGAAGGCGGACGGCACGTCCGCGTACGCGCGCGTCGACCTGGTCGACGCCACGGGCGACTCGGACGATACGGACGACGCCGCCGCCGGCACAGCCGATGCGGATGCCACGGACTCCTCGGACGCCGACGGACAGGAGCCGCTGTCCACGTTCCATCTGCGGCTCGACGACTCGGGCCGGACGGGCTATGCGCAGGCCGTGTCGACGGCCTCGCCGCGCTCGCGGTTCGTGCGCACGGACGCCGCGTCGACGATCCGCGTGTGGGTCGAGGAGCAGAAGGGCGCGCTGGTGCCGATCGCCGCGGTGCGCGCGAACGTGCGTGTGCCGTTCCAGTGGGATTGGCTGCGGGTCGCGGTGCTGGCGTTCGTGGTGCTGCTGGTGATGCTGTGGCGGCCGGGCTCGCGCCTGTGGCGCACGCGGCTCGACCCGTCGGATCCGCGCCAACGACGCGCGCTCGCGCTGACGCTCGCCGTGCCGGCCGCGATGACGCTGTGGGCGGTCGCATGGCAGATCGCGCACGCCGCCCCGCTCACGTTCCATGAGGTCGGCGGCTACACGTACGACTTCGACCAGTACGCGCGCACCGCGGACGCGCTGCTGCACGGCCACGCCTGGCTGGACCTGCCGGTGCCGCAGACGCTGGCCGAGGCCGAGAACCCGTACGACATCGTCACGCGCTCCCGGCTGCTGGCCGACGGCGTCACGCCGATCTACTGGGATCACGCGTTCTACGACGGCCGCTGGTATTCGTATTTCGGCGTGCTGCCTGCCGTGCTGCTGTTCATGCCGTATCAGGCGGTTACCTCGCTGTGGGTGGACGGCGGCCTGAACCTGCCCACCGGCGCGGCCGATCTGCTGCTCATGTTCGGTTTTCTGGTGTTCGCGTGCCTGCTGATCGTCCGCCTGCTCGCCCGCATCGCCCCGCGCACGTCGGTGGCGAGCGCGTCGATGATCATCGTGTTCTTCCTGCTGGCCACGAACGCGAGCTACCTGTGGTTCCGCACGAATTTCTATTCGGTGCCGATCGCCGCCTCGCTGATGCTCACCTGCATGGGATTGTGGCTGTGGCTGGGGGCGATCCAGCCGGCGCATCGCATCGTCGGCGACGGGCGTCCTGACGGCGGAGTCACGGTGGTGGCCGATTGGACGGTTGCCGACGGCGCTCCCCTGTCGCTGCCGCATCTGGCGGGCGGCGCGGTGTGCATCGCCGCGAATTTCGGCTGCCGTCCGACGTTCGCCCTGTCCGCCCTGCTCGCGTTCCCGCTGTTCTGGCCGCAGATCCGCGGCATCGTGCGCGGTCTTGCGTCGCATCGCGTGCGGCCGTCGCGCGCGATGCGGGCCCCGCTGGCGATCGTCGTGCCCGCGCTGATCGTCGTCGCCCCGCTCATGGCGTACAACACAGCGCGGTTCGGCGGACCGCTCGACTTCGGCAGCGACTATCAGATGACGGTCACCGACATGACGAACTACAGCCTGCCGGCCGTCGACCTGCCGTACATGATCTTCTACTATCTGCTGCTGCCGTTGCGTTTCTCCCAGTCGTTCCCCTATCTGTCGATCAGTCCGACGCCGCTGCCGCAGTGGGGGTTCACCGAGCCGATGGTGGGCGGCTTCTTCGTGCTGTGCCCGCTGGCGCTGCTCGCGTTCCTGCTGCCGCGTGCGCGCCGTCGCGTGCCGCGGCCGTATCGTGCCGTGATGACGGTCGCGCTGACGCTGGCGTTGGTCATGGTGGTGGTCGACGTGCTGGCCGGCGGCTTGGGATGGCGGTATATGGCCGATTTCGGCTGGCTGTTCGCCCTGCCCGCGATGCCGGCGATGCTGCGGCTGATGGAGGGCGCCGATGTGTTCGAGCCGTTGGAGGATGATGCGGACGATACCGACGACCCGAAGTACCGTCGCGTCCCGTTGCGCCGGCGTGCGGTGCGTCTGCTCATGATGCTGGTGATGCTCGCGTGCCTGGCCGTGATGATCGCCTCGTGCTTCGTGCCCGGGCGAGACGATTCGCTGACCGCCAACAATCCGGGGCTGTTCTACGAGGTGCGCTGCTGGTTCACGCTGCTGAACTTCAGCTGACGTCCCTCCCACGCCGATTCGCCGGCGTCTTTGCGGTGTTCTTCAGCCGACGTTCAGCGACACGCCCGGTTTCTCCAAGTCTCGAGTCATACTAATGGACGATAGCGGATTCTTCACCCGTACGTTACCGACCATTCATCAACATATCTCGCAGGAACCGAGTCAACCGAACCATGAACACATCCCGAACCCGCACATCCGCGCCCGGCTGGCGCGTCGCAGTCCGTGTCGTCGCCGCCGTCGTCGCACTTGTCGTCGCCGTCGGCCTGTGCCTGCTCTCGTACGACAACGTCGACGCAAGCATCAAGCAGCACCGCATCGAACGTCTCAACGCGCAGATCGCGAACGTCTACACCGCCGAATACCAGCAGATGGCCGAGGAGAAGCTCGTCAAGGCGCGCGACGCCGAGGAGCGCACCGTCGACAACATCTACGTGCAGGACGACCCGTACGGCACGAACACGACGTCGCTGTACGTCTACTTCAACTCGCAGTACGAGACCAAGGTGACCTACACCGTCTCGGCCGACGGCTATCCGGACTTCACCGCCACCGCCTACCAGGACAAGGAGTACCAGACCGAACACGAGTTCCTGGTGCTGGGCCTGATCCCGGGCGTCGAGAACACGATCAAGTTCACGCTCACCGACGACAACGGCCTCTCGCTCGACTACACGATCACCCATCAGGGACCCAAGCTGCTCGGCACCGAAGCGGTCACGCTCGAACAGACCGTCTCCGCGAAGGACGGCGAGGACCTCGGCAACGGCCTGTACGCGATTCTCGGCAACGACAGCAACGAGCAGGACTTCATGTACTACTACGACACGAACGGCGTGCTGCGCGGCGAAGTGCCGGTCAAGTACTATCGTTCGCACCGACTCCTGTTCGACGACGACGGGCTCATGTGGTTCTCCGCGTCCACGCACACGATGGTCGGCATGAACCGGCTCGGCAAGCTCGAAAAGATCTACGACCTGGGCAGCAACTTCATCCTCCACCACGACTACGCGCTCGACGCGGACGGCAACATCGTGCTGCTCGCCACCGACCTGAGCCGCTCCGACCACGCCGTGCAGGACCAGGTCGTCAAGCTCGACACGAGCACCGGCAAGACGACGCTGCTCGTCGACTTCGGCGAAATGTTCGCCGACTACAAGTCCACCACCGACCATTCGGGCATCGACGAATCCGACCCGACCGCCACGAACCGCTGGGACTGGCTGCACTGCAACACGATCCAGCTGCTGCCCGACGGCTCGGCGCTGTTCTCCGCGCGCGAAACGTCCACGATCATCAAGGTCAACGATCTGGAGGGCACTCCGACGCTCGCCTACATGATCGGCGAGCGGAGCGTGTGGAACGGCACCTCGTACGCCGACGCGTTCCTGACCAAGGACGGCGACTTCGGCGACACCGGCGGCCAGCATTCGATCACGTACGTGGCCGACGACTCGCTCGCGGACGGCCAGTACTACATCTACATGTTCGACAACAACTTCGGCTACGCGATGACCCGCCCCGACTTCGACTGGACCGTGATCAGCGGCATTTCGACCGCGCAGTCAAGCAAGGACACGGATTCCAACTCTCAGTACCGCAAGTATCTGGTCGACGAGAAGGCCGGCACGTACAAGGAGGTCACGTCGTTCGACGTGCCGTACTCGCCGTACGTGAGCTCCGCGCAGGTGCTGTCCAACGGCAACGTGCTCATCGACTCGGGCATGCAGGGCCTGTTCGGCCAGTACGACGCGGACGGCAACCAGCTCGTCCAGTACAAGATGGAGCTCAACACCGCGTACATCTACCGCGTCTACCAGTACGACTTCAAGGGCTTCTACTTCGCCTGAAACGCGTAAGGCGCCACAAGGACACCGAGCAAACAGTCCCATGCCGACTGCACTGTAGAGACTACACTGTGGAGGCATGGGACTGTTTGATTTTCTGGGCGGCAAAAGCACGCCAGACAAGCCGTCGTCCGTCACGTTCACGGTGGCCGGCGCCGGCCATCGCTACGACGACAACGGCATCGGCCTGCTGCCGGTCGACCTGACGATCGGCCCGGACACGCGCCGCGTCGCGATCATCGGACTCAACGGCTCCGGCAAGACGACGCTGCTGAAACTGCTCGACGGCGCGCTCAAGCCGTCCGTCGGCACGGTGACGGTCGCAGCCGGTGACGAGACGCTCGACACGGCGAACCGCCGCGACCTGAAGCGCATCGAGGACCTGGTCGGCCGCGTGCGCCGCGAGGAGATTCCGGAAAGCTACTATCAGGCCAAGGACATCCGCGAGGCGATCGACCAGCCACTCAAGAAGCACAAGGTGCCGGAGGCCGTGCGGCAGGAGACGATCGGCGCACTGTTCGCGCACTTCGATCTGACGTCCGTGGCGATGCAGCCGGCCAGCGCGCTCGACAGTGAGAAACGGCATCTGCTCGCGATCGCGTCCGCATTGAGCTTCTCGCCGGCGGCGGTCGTGGCCGACGAGCCGACCAAGGGACTCGACGAGATCGGCTCCGCGCACGTGGCGCGCGCCCTGTTCAGCTACGACAAGCAGGTGATCTTCGCCACGCACGACCTCGAGCTGATCCAGCGCCCGGAGTACGCGATCGACCGCACGATCGTGCTCGACGAGCACGACGTCGTCTTCGACGGCTCCCCCGCCGACGCCGCCGCATGCTACACCGATCTCGTCCGCAAAAAGTACGAGGAAACCAAGCAACGTCAGTAAACGCGTGAAGAGCTGGCGGAGCCTCGGCTCCCTCGGCTGAGGGAGCTGTCCGCGAAGCGGACTGAGGGAGCGTCTGCGGCACGGGCGTGCCGCTATCAACGCAGCATCACGCAAAGCGTGATACCACTACTGCTATCCCACCAGTCCATTGACCGTATCCAGCACGGCTCGCACGTTGCGCTCGAACTCGGCCGGTTCGGGCAACAGCGAAATCGCAAGATATCCGTTCGACGTCATGTCGAAGAAGTATCCCGGCTGGCCACTCAATCCGTGCCGTTCGATCATCGCGAGCACGAGCTCGTTCTCGTCGATCACGCTCGGCACGCGCAACAGCACGTTCCAGCCGCCCTCCGCGCGCAGCACGCTGACCAGACCATGCTCGTCCTCGTCCAGCAGCCGGTGCAGCGTCGCGAGATTGCCGCGCACGCGGGCGCGCACGCGATCCGTCTGGCTGCCGGCCGCGTCGAGCAGCGCGGGAATATCACGCGCGATGATGTCGCTCATCGGCAGATAGTCGTCGGCGATCACGTCGAGCCGGCGCTGCGCTTCGTCCACGTCGTCGGCCGGGCCGGACACCTGGATCCAGCCGACCTTCGCGTGCGGCGCTGCGAGCATCTTCGAGAATCCGTCCAGCGCAAACGTAAGCACTCCGGGCTCCCCCGCGAGCCGCGCATTGCCGGGGAACGGCTCGAGCGTGTAGTCGTAGAACACTTCGTCGGCGATGATCGCGACGCCGCGCTCGCGGCACAACGCCACGATCCGTTCGCGCTCCTCCGGTTTGACGTACGAGCCGGTCGGATTGTTCGGGTTGATCAGGACGAGCGCGCGGATGCGTTCGCCGACGTTCGCGTCGTCCAGCAGCGATTCGAGTTCGGCGACGTCGATGTACCATGATCCGTCGAACTGCAGCTGGTATTCGACCGTGTCGACGCATTCGAGCCGGGCGATCGATTCGATGAGCGGATAGCCGGGCTTGGGCGCGAGCACCGCGTCGCCCGCGTCGCACAGCAGTTTGATAAGCCACGAGTACGCTTCGGACGTGGAGCTGAGAATGTAGAGGCTGTTCGAATTGACGGGTTCGGTTGTCGGTTCTGCTTCTTCCTCCTCTGCTGCGTTCGCGCCGGCTGCCGCGCCGCCGTAGGTCGCGGTCAGGAACGCGGCGAGCGCCTCGCGCGCCTTGCGCGGGCCGCGCGGGTCGGCCGTGTAGATTTCCGGCACCAGTGCCGGGGCCAGACCGTGGCGGGTCGGGTTGGAATCGTTGAGCTTGCCGAGCGCCGTGCCGTGAGCCTTGGCGGCCGCTTCCGCCGCGGCGATCGGATTGGGCGCACTGATGTCGACTCGTGAGGAAAAACGCATGGCTGTCAGTCTAGCCATGCAACAAGAAAAGCTCCTCCGGCCGACCGTTGCCGGATCCATGTCACGAGATCGGGACCCGGCAACAGCCTCTTCGGATACGGCAACGGCCGCAACCAACCCCGAACTTACCAAACCGGGACTCGGTTACGGCCGTTGCCGACGAATCGGAATCGTCACTGCTTGGTGCTGGCGAAGTACGCAGCGCCGACGATGCCGGCCTCGTTGCGCAGCTTGGCCGGGACGATCGGCGTCTTGATGTCGATGTACGGCAGGAACTTGTCGCTCTGACGGCTCACGCCGCCGCCGACGACGAACAGGTCCGGGTTGAAGTACTTTTCCATGAGCCCGTAGTACTTGGTGAGTCGCTTGGCCCACTTCTTGTAGCCGAGTTCCTTCTGTTCGCGCACGCCGGACGACGCGTACTTTTCGGCGTCGAGGTGCTTTTCGTCGAGGATGATGTGGCCGAGCTCGGTGTTCGGCACGAGCGTGCCGTTCATGATGAGCGCGGTGCCGATGCCGGTGCCGAGCGTGGTCGCGATGACGAGGCCGTTCTGTCCCTTGGCCGCGCCGTACTGCTGTTCGGCCAGGCCGGCGGCGTCCGCGTCGTTGACGACGACGACCGGGCGACCGCACGCTTCGGAGAAGACTTCGGTCACGTCGACGCCGATCCACGACTGGTCGAGGTTGGCCATGAAGTCGAGCTTCTGTCCGGGCTTGATCGGGGCCGGGAACGCGATGCCGACCGGCGCGGAGTCCGGAACCTCGAAGTGGTCGAGCTGCTGGCGCACGATCGCGGCGACGGCCTGCGGGGTGGAGACTGCCGGGGTGAGGATCTTCAGGCGCGGCTCGGCGAATTCGCCCTTTTCCAGGTCGACCGGCGCCGCCTTGATGCCGGAACCGCCGATGTCCACGCCGAACGCTTGTGCCGTTTCAATCATCATTGACCCCTCTCTGTGAGTTGGCCGGAATCTGCGGCCGGGTATGTGCAATCATTGGCATTGTATAACGGAACGCCATCGACACGCGGCATTGGTCTTGCCCTGCGGCCCCCGCGGGACGGTGTGCCACGGCGGAGCGGACGTTCTTCCGCTCCGCCGTGGCGCCTTCCCCCAGCTCAAGACCCGCGCTCGCAGACACAGCCGAACCGTCCGTCATCATCCACGAAGCAAATACCAGGCAAATAAATTTTTGGCGGAATTCCAACGATTATTGAACTTTCCTCACCTGAGAGGCATCATTCAGGCAAATAAATTCTGCGCAATATCCGCAGCCGTTGAGACACCCGCCCATGCCGGTAGATACTGCCTCTTTTTGTTTGCCGCATCCGCGTCAGCTAGGCGGATCAGTCCCGCTTCGATGCTTTCCGATATCAGCCGCGAGATTTGCGAGCTGGACGTGGCCGGAAGACCGAAGCGCATGCGCAACGACGCATTGGTCAGAAAATCGCCATTGGCATACTGCACGCACGCGTGCCAATAACACGCCTGCATGCGTTCAGCTACTGTCAGGTTGCGGTAAGGCCGACGCTGCATGAGTCGCACTCTCATACTGGGGGCATCTCCACGTGTTTCCTGAATCTCCGGAGCCGGAAGCTGCATAAGTTCGCAGGAACGTATGATCTTGTCCCATCCGGAACCGGCTTCCTCACACATGTTCAGTCTCCGAGCCAGTTTTGCCAGCTTCGGATTCCGTGATTGCGGCGGATCGTTGACCAGACGCGATACCTCGATCAGAGAAGATCCGGGGTTGGAGAATTCCACACGATCTTCGAAGATCTCCACCAAGGGTCCGCTGCCCCTCACCGTGAGATCCTGATGAATGAGCATGTTGCCTAATAACTCACGAATCGCAAGCTCAGGATATCCTTGCACGGTTACGCGAAGACCACGGTCAATTTCTTCCCGTTCCGGAAGCAGCGCCTGCAGGTAGTCCAGTATGGCGTCGATGTCCGCGTATCCTCCGGGGAATGTCTTTGACCGGGTTGCGGATAGCCGATCCTTGCCTGTGTACCGGATGATGCGGATCGCCTTTCTGGAAACGGTTTCAAAATCGTCCATTTTCACGGCGAACAGCAATGCGCCTAAATTGGTGATAGCGTATTGTCCGCTGTCCAACGGCTTGACTATCGAATCAGCAATCAAATAGTGCAGTATGCCCGACCCGCCTTCCGGCAGGGGAATGCCGGTTTGGGTGAAGTATCTGGCCCAATTCAGTTTGGACAGTACTTCATCGCGACTCAGCCACCGCATGGCGATCTGATCCTCGAACGCGCCGGTTCTCGTCAAATCCCAAAGTCGTTGTTCACGTTGCGTGTTCTTCTGCAACGGCTGTGTGGACGTTCCCGATCTGATGTATTCGACGTTGTCGAAGGAAACCGGATATCCAATGGCCGGCCAGATTCGCAGCACCACAACGGTTTTCCCGTCAATTTCCACGGGAATGAACTGAAACTCCGCGTTATCGGACAGCTTCACGCGAAGCCAGATCTCCAACTCCTGATTGCCGCGCTTGGCGGTCAGCGGATTGAATGATGTTCCAATGACCGCATGACTGGAATCGTCGATTCCCCACACCATATAGGCATAATCCTGACCTTCCACTACAGCGGAATTCGCCAAGGCGGCGATATCACGTCCGATCATCTCAAATCGAGCGTTGGAATCCTTGAACTCTATCGTCTGCGTTTCCGACACGGATTGCGCCAGTCGAATCACCAGCGCCACGTAATCTTCGGGCATCGGCCCCACCTACTTTCCGTTCGACACTGACAGACAATGCCTTCAGTGTATCGCCGCAACATACGGTAAAGCAAATACCAGGCAAATAAATTTTTGGCGGAATTCCAACGATTATCAGTGTTTCCCCACCTGAGCGGTATCATTCAGGCAAATAAATCGCCAATGCGGAGCGGAACCGGACGAGTGAGGACGGACGGGAGGAATTCCGCAACGACGACAAGACGCAGAACGCCGTCGCGATGGCCGTGGCGTGCATGGGAGAGCACGTCACAGGATTGTCTCGCACGTTCACAAACGCCGAGCCGCAGACCGAATGGAAAGCGATTGCCGGCAGAACCGGATCGTGCACAACTGCGACGAGCTTGATTTCGCGCGCCTATCTCAAACCGTCACGCAGGAGTCGCCGCAGATGATCGCCGTGCCGCAGCCGTACGTTGACGAACCGCAGCACGTTGTACCGCGCACCGATACGCTGCTTGACGTGCCGCAGATTTGATGCGGACGTGATTGTACGCGTATCGCAGATACATCATGATCGAAGTTTGAGCAGGCGCTGAATCGGATGCACGACGATTGCGTCATACATGAATGCCGCAGCGGATAACATGACGAACAGTCCCGCCGTAATTGCGACGGTCTCGACGATTACGCCCGCCGTGTTCCCCGGAGCGGGGATCAATGCGCCGAGGGCACGCCACAGGTTTGCACGGACGTATGGATTCTCGTGAATCAGATATACGCCGAACACACTTGAGCTTATTGTCATAATGACGTGGCCACGTTTTTCACTTTTCACGTTGCGAACAGACTGTCGAAGACTCGCAGTCATCATCAACAACATCGCGGCAATAGCTAGCTCCAGCAGAGGAATCACTCCGAACGTACGACGTTCATCCGAACGCAACCAATCCCAAAACCCAAATCGCAGCGAAGCATACACAAATGCAGACAACATGGCGTAAGCCGCTACAACGTATATGACACTCATCTGCCAACGGCAGTTGAAACGCACACGAAGATCGACACCGTACAAGCGCATCCATCCGCCTATCAGATACACGGTGATCGCGTAAGTCCACGTGGTCCATACCGATGGAGACAGTGATAGCACCGGCATCATGCTGACAGCCAATAAGAGGACGATACAATTCCGTGATGACCGTTCCGAGTCGTGGAGAATCCGGTTGAGATACGGCGAGGCCAGCATCATCAGGACATATGCAGTGATGAACCAGTATGTGCCGTTGAAGACTGGCAGCAACGATGAATACAGCGTATGAAACAGCTGGCCCTTGGAAAACATGGCGGAAATACCATCGCTCGGGTGAATGGCCAACAGCACAGCCTGCAGCGCGATGACCGGAGCCGAATACAAAAACGTCTGCACGACGACTGACAAGATTCTGGAGGCACGGAATGTTTTATTGACCAGAAAATATCCGGACAGCAAGAAGAATATGCACACGCCGATTTGTCCGGCGTATTGGTCCCAAGCAATAGCGAACGCGCGAGACACCGTGTCGCCGTCGTCTTCCAGATTCCACGGTATATTAGCGACTACATGGCAGCTGACGATAAGCAGCATCGCGACGATGCGCATTACCTCAAACCTGGGGTCACGCGTGAATTGTCCACCATTCACTGCAATCTTTTCGCAGCTAACGAAACTGTGCGAAGCATCATCAACTCGGGTCATATCCCAACCTTTTCAGCAAGCCTTCCGCAATTGTTGAGTCGATCTTTCGAGCAAAGAAGCAATCCGACGACGTGATCTTGTCATAATCCGATTCATCCAAATACGCCGGCAAACTGCCATTGCGCCGATTCCAGTCCATATATCGCAGGTGATTCGGCACAATACGATCCGAGAACGGCGAATTGACGAGTATCGTCTGGAAGAGGAATTCCTCGGGAATCTGCGCCTGATAGAGATCCTTCATGAATTTCGGATGCGCGTCCACGTAATCAAGGACGTACCGGGCAGCCTCCTTCGGCAAAGACAGCCACACCAATCCCTGCGCTAAATTACTTTCGTCACCGAAACGATCGTTGACGATATGCAGGCTCTTCTGCAGCGTAAGATCCACGTTGCGCAGTGCATGGACGATCTTGTTCCAATAATTGAAGCGCCAGAGCCTGTTCTTCAGCTGGTACATGCGTTTCTGGTGCGGCTCCATCTGATCGATGGTTCGACAGTCCATGTATACATGCGTGTCACCAGCGAAGAATGCATCGAATTCATCATTGGACCGAACCGGAATGTCCTGTCCGGAAATCAGGTGGATATATCCTCCGTCCACCGTGGACGCGACCGCACGACGTAGCAAGCCCAGTAACGCCAGCAGGTGTTTGTAACTGCCCCAAGAAATCGCATAGCGCCTTTCCGCATACACGTTTGGCATGCCGTTCCATTTCGCGACATCGTCATCCGACAGCACTGAGGAGGAGCTGTCGACATGAATGAACATGTTGTATCGTTCGCCCAGACGGTCGACAAGACGGTCCAAATTCTTCTTGTCCTTGTATGCGCTAATCACTAATGATTGCCCAGTATTGTCGTTGATCATATATGCATCCTTGTTTTCGTACATTCCCTATAGGTTATGAAAGAGGTCATCGCCCGCCACGGCGAATCATTCCCACTACTCGTATCCGTTCGGCTGAATTCAGAGCAACGAACATGCAGATCACTCCGGACAGGATGGCGCATACGGCTCCCCCCGCAAAAAAATCCAGCCAGCTGTCGATAGCCACCAACCGGTCGTAGACGAGGCATACGGCAATGACTGGCATCAAACAGCAGACGCCTCTCAGCACCGGCAGAAAGATCGTGCGGAAAGAATATCCTAGGCACCGCGATGCGTACCACGGCACAAACAGGAAATTCTTCAGCGAATCAAGAATGCCCTGCACCAAGATGATGGACCAAATACCGGCGGATGTCCATAGCAACAGCGGTATCACCAGCACAATGTTCAGGATTCCGCACACCAGAAAAGCTATGGCGGGTACTTTCAGTTTATCGGTGATAATGAACGCGTTGTTCAACACCATGCTGCCGCACGAGAACAACGTGGGAATGAGGATCAGTACAGACATGGCCTGCAAATGTGCGGCATCCTGCGTGGGAACCCACAATTCGAAAAAATGACGACCAAACACTACAAATAAGCCGACCGGTAGGGCATAGGCCGTGGCCGACATTTTCAAAGAAAACAGCAAGAACCTTTGGAATTCCGAACGTCGATTCCGCGCATAGTATTGCATCAGCTGCGGAGCAAAAACCGACACCATTGTTCCGGCCAAAGACAGCAACACCGCAGGAACCGTCTTCGCGAGGGAAAAATCTCCACCTATCGCCGGCCCCAAGAACACATTCGCCAAATATAATCCAAGAGCGACCAGCAGAGTGTAGCTTAATGAATCAACCGAGTTCCAAAAACCAGACGAAAGCAGTTCCTTGACCGATGTCATGCTGAACCGTCCGGCACGAACGTTGAGTTCCGGAGTCAGTTTTTTGGTGTAATACACGTTCGCGGCATTGGTGTAGATCGCCACGATCAGCATGGTTGCGGTCAGATAGTAAATCTTCGCAGGCAGCATCATGAACAGCAGTATGAGTACTCCCGCACGAAGCAGATTGCTTTCGATGTTTCGTACTGAACTTTTCTCCAACCGGTTTTTCACGTAATACACGCAACCGTATACCGACAGCATCAATGACAGTTCCGAACTCAGCACCGCAAACAGGAATGCCATACGCACGTCCTGCACCAATTCAGCGGGGATACGCATGATCCATTGCGGAAACGCAGAGAACAGAAATCCCGGAACAGCCAGCGCGCATGCGATGATGAGATTGGCAACAAGAACTGATCGGAAATACGTGTTGGCTTTCTCGTAGTTGCCGCGATTGTATTCCAATGCGATGTATCGGCTGGACATGGAGTTCAAGGCCGCCGTCAGAATGCCTGTATATCCGATGATAGTGTTGATCAGAGGAATGAAACCGTACGCCGTCGCACCGAGCGTGCGCACGATGTACGGCGTCAGCAGGAAATTGACGCCGAGCTGTACCATGACGGACACTGCGGTGGCCGTCATGTTGATTAGCAAACGCTTCTTCTCGCCCATGCGGCTACCCCTTATTCATACGAGCATTGATCACGCCGGCGATGCGACTCTTCCAAAACTTGTATTCGCCGCGGCCGATGTTCACGCGATGTCGCCACATATCGGCCGTGTTTTTCCACGGGATAGACCGGAAGTTTTCTTTGGTCACATGCTCCACCTGCAATGGCTCAAACGAACCAGGTAAGATCTGATACCTGTCCGATTGCATGGGACATGCAACACGCATGTCTCGTCGTTGGAAGTGCATGTACATGAGCTCCTGTTGCATAAAGGTACCGAGTCTCATGAAACTACGTGTGATGTGACCGTGTTCCCAGACGTACACAGCGCGCATGGCAGGCTCTGAAAGGAATGTGCCGAGCTCTGCGTCATAGCGCGTAATGCGGAACGTCTCGCTTTTTGCCACGGTGTTCCCCGAATGGTCACGCATGTAAATCGGGAATCCGTACGTCTGATAGATACGGTTGATGTTGGTCGACAGATAGCTTTCGTCGAAGGTGTAGCCACGCGACGATTCAAGCACCTCGCGATAGATCGGCCGACCGTCCAGATCCAGCATGAACCGACGGTTGTTCTCCTCGGTATTGCGATACAGGGCCAGGTGGCCGACCGGGAAGATCTTGTCGTACGCGTTCAGCAGGTCATCGGTGATAAACCGGCTGAGGTCGCCGAATACGAGGTCGCAGTCACAGTGTCCCCAAAATTCGTAATCTGCCAGATAATCCTTAAAAACATACCCGTACATGGGACGTAAGTCGCATAGTTTGTACGGTTGTTCGATCACCGGGCGGAAGTCGAAGGCGTCCCGCACGCGAGCCTGCATGTCAGCAAACGTCTCATACTGCACATGCACATTGACCGGATAGTCATACTCCGTCCTGTCATCGGTGAAAATTAGCCAGTCAAAATCACTGTTGACAGCACATGAGTTCAAAAACAGCTGGAAATAGTTGGGAAACTTGCCGTAGTACGGCAAAATAATGGCGCAGCGATTCATGTCAATAGTTCCTTGCTTATGAAGATATAGAGAATTACTTGGCTTTCGATTGCATGGCGACGTACAGCTTTGGGCAGTGAGATAAGAAGAAAATTCTCGTTTTCCGTCCAAGGGACAGCGACCGGTCGGCATATACAGGCCGAGCAGTCGCAGCCAATTGCCTGCGGCACCGTTCAATCACTGTTCGATCGGCCTGTTTGCCGAGCAGATCATACAGCACGTCGTACCAGCCCTGCATACGGCAGTATGCGAGCGCCGCAGTATCGGCATAACCGCGTGTTTCCAAGTACTCGCAGCACAGTTCGGCAATTCGGGCCTTGTCGAAGCTGTGCTCGTTCACCGCCGCCGTGGTGATCGAATTGCGGCGGATCCGGTACCGGTACAGCGGCATTGGGTCAAAACGCAATCCATTCATGCGGTCGTACACCCGGCTGAGCACAAAATAGTCTTCGCTGTTGAGTCCTTCGGGGAAACGCACGGCATCCGGCCCGCGGAAAAAACTCGCAGCGAAAAGCTTGTTCCATACTGCGCTGGCCATGCGTTCATAATGGTAGAGGAACGAGCGCAGCGCGTTGTCTCGGCTGAACGTTTTGGCCGGCAACGTGGCATCGATGTGGTTCTGGCTCCCATCATCGAACATTTTCACGGTACCGCACATCGCCACGTCGACATGATGGTCCGTCAGCGACCGCCACAGTCGTTCGATCATGTCCGATTCGATCCAGTCATCGCTGTCCACGAAGGCGACGAGTTCACCACGCATGACATCGAGACCGGCGTTGCGTGCGGACGATAGTCCACCGTTCGCCTTGTGCACGACGCGGATGCGCCCGTCCCGTGCTGCCCATTCGTCGCATCGGCGCGGACAATCATCCGGGGAACCGTCGTCGACAAGGATGACCTCCAGCTCTCGGTAGGTTTGTGCGACGATGCTGGACACGCATTCATCAAGATATTGCTCGACCTTATACACCGGCACGATCACACTGATCAGCGGTTGCGTCCGATCGGCGTTCGCCGTCGCTCCCCCGCTCATGCGATCACCGTGGCGATGTCGGATGCGGTAAATCGCTGCGAATGACAGGTTTTCGATTCCGGCAGGAAATGTCCGACTGCGATGTACATGACGAGGAATTCGCTGTCGAGAAGGTGCAGCAGCCTGCGCGTGGCATCGTCGCGCTTGGCCGGGAGCATGGTGTTGAGAGGGCACGCGGCCAGTCCCGCCTCCTCCAGCGCGAGTAGCAGCGACATGCCAAACAGTCCGCCGTCGACAAATCCTTCGTTGCGCTCGTCCTGGCTCATGAAGGCACGGTTGTCGGCGGTGATGAGCACGAGTGCCGGCGGCATGGCGTAACCGCGGTAGCCTCCCTGCAATGGCATGGCCTTGGCGATCACATCGGGATTGGTGATGACGTGCACGCGGGTCGGCTGACGGTTGCACACGGACGGCGTACGCATGGCGACGTCGATGCATCGCATGATCTCTTCCGCCGACACACGTTCATCGGCGAATTCGCGCAGCGAATGACGGCTTTCAGACAGTTCGCGGAACGTCTTGGACGCATTGTCGGCCTTGTCGGCGGACTTGATGACCAGTATGCCTCCGCGCTTGCCATCGGCCTCGCCGATCATGTTCCAGATGTCGGGGTCGAACAGCGCGCGCACGGCAGACAGGTCCTTGCCGGCCCGCTCATGCTTGACCCGGTATTCGTGCAGAGCGTCGATCGCGGACGCCCACACAGGATTGGCCTGCACGTTGGGATCCATGCTTTTGAGCTGCTTGAGCAGCGGGGCGAACTGTTCCAGCACCGTCCGTCCGAACCCGTAGCGGAAGTGCTCGTGGCTCAGGCCCTTTTCGATCTGATGGGTGAAGAAGATAAGCCGGCTTTCCACCTGCGTCTTGCCGTTCGTGCCGCGACGTGCGTAGTTGCGGCGGAAGCGGCGCATCTGCCGCATTGTCTCATGGTAGAGTTTCAGGTCGGATTCGGCTCCGCGCAGCCATGCGATGACCGGCTCCGGGGTCAGTTTCTTCAACGTGTTCTTCATCGTCGTCTCCTTGCGTCTTGCCGTTCGCCTGTTCGGCGGTTCGGCAGTTCAGCTGTTCAATGCCATTTCGAGGAAATCGGAGCAGCGTCGGCGTTCGACGTCCAGTCGCGGCCGCACCATGCCGTAGTCGACAATGGCATCGCTCCACGCTTCGCCTTCGATGAGGTTGCGGTCGTCCAGTCCGCAGGTCGACAGCAGCGAGCTCATGCGGTCGTCCATGTTGACCTTGCCGTTGCGCTTGCCACGCACCACATGGAACTGCTTTTCGAACAGGATCGAGAACGCAGTGCCGTGGAAGGACGCGGTGAGCACATGCTCAGCGTTTTTGATGAGGCTCAGATAGTGGTTCGGCGCGGCAACCTCCAGCAGGTGGAATCCGTACTTCTTCAGCCCGTACGACTTGTTGCCGGTGAACATCACGTAGACGGGCAGCCCCTTGGACTGCGCATACCGCTGCACAGCCTTTGCCGCGCTGTCGTTCAGTTCGATCGAGTCGATCGCATAGTAGAAGATGTACGGCTCGTCGACCAGTCGCGGCGCGGTGATGTCCGTGTAGTCGTCCTGCTTCAGCAGCAACGTCGGGTCGATGACCTGCGTGACCGGCTTGTCGATGATCGGCATGAGATATTCCTGCGCAGTTCTTTCGCGAACGGAAATCGCGGAATAATCGGCCAACAACTTGCTGTATCGGTCTGCGAGTTCCTTGTCGCCGCGCTTGTCGAGGATATGCCCGCCCATGCTGGACGCATAGGAGATCTTGGGCTTGTCGTATACGAACGACAGGAAGTAGGCGTCGCTGTAGTCCCATGCGTCCATGTTCCAGATCTGGTCGCTGCCGGAGACGAACACGTCATATTGGTTTTCCAGATCGCCCATCTGCGAAAGGTCCTCGTAGAATTTCGGGGTCAGGGACAACGCCGAATGGATAAGCCGGTCAAAGTCGTCGTGGCGACGCTGGATCAGTTTGTGATGGAACAGCGCGTAGGCGTTCTTCAGCACGTCCTTAGGTCCCGACACTTTCTTGTATACGTCGTACAGGTACTGCTGCCTGGGCGTGGAGAAGTCGATGATATCGCACTTATGGCCAAGCTGCTGGATTTTGCGCTGCGTGGCGAATGCCTGCAGGAACGAGCCGTTGTTGTGTGCTGCATGGTAAGTGATCAACGCTACGTTTTTTGTCATGTTCTTATCCTTACTTCTCACATATGGCATGACTGTTCAGTAATGCCGACCATTGGCGAACGATCAAAGCTTTGCTGAATCGATCCGCATCATCCCACGCATGTATCGCATAGCGCACACGGCGTTCCTCATCGTCAATCAGCAGGTCGATGCGGCCGGCCATGTCGGCGATATCGCCGGGGGCAACCAGTTCACCGTTCACACCGTCGGTCACGATCTCGGCGGGGCCGGTTTCGCAGTCGAAGCTGACGATGGGCAGCTTGTGGGCCTTGGCCTCAAGCAGGACCATCGGCAGCCCCTCGAAACGGGAGGTCATGACGAACATGGCGGCCTTGCGGTAGTAGTCGGCCATATTGTCGACGCGGCCGGTGAGGATAAGCTGCTTGCCGAGATTCGCCTGAGTGATCTTCTGCTCGAGCATCGGCCGGTCTTCGCCTTCGCCGAGGATCAGCCACCGCCAGTCGGGATGCTGCGGCAGGACGCGCGCGGCGACGTCCACCAGCATGTCGAAGCCCTTCTGGTAGGTCAGACGGCCGGAGCTGATGATGGTGCGGGAGTCCACGTCGTACACCGGTTCGGGCGTGATCCGCTGCATCGGATTGGGGATGGCGATGACCGGGCACTTGGGATGCGTGTTGCACTCGTACAGCTTCCTGTCCGCTTCGGTGAGCGTGACGATGGCGTCGGCCTTGCGGGCGGCCCAACGACGGGTGAGCTTGCGGTAGGGCACACCGGGATTCTGGTGATAGTTGAAATGCTCCCAGGAGATGACCTTGACGCCGGTGGAACGCTTGAGCGGCAGCGAATACATGTCGAGAATGCCGTCGATGTCGACGAGGATATCGACGCGCTGTTCCTTGACGATGGTTTTCAAGCGCCTGACGGTATCGAAATAGTGCTGGATGCCGTGGGTTACGGTCGGGTAGACCGTGTGGCGGGTAACGCGCGAGTCGATTGGGAAGAACGGCTTCGGGTTCTCTTCAAACAGGCTGATGAAGCTGAGCTTCAAAGGTGGCTGAGTGTACGCTCCCCCAGTCAGACTATGGCTGACAGCCCGTTCTGCAATTCCGGACGCGCTACGCGCGGCATTGTCTGACTCGCTGTCGCTCGTTCCTCGCCTAAAAACACCTCCGGCGTTTTCTTTACGGCTCGGCCCAGCCGAGGGGGCCGAGGCTCCGCCAGCTTCCTGACTGCTTGTCTCAGGCAGCAAGGCTTCAGACACTAGGGCGTTGGCGAGCATGATCGAAACGTTTTCGGTGCCGCCGGAGCGGGTGATGTCGCCGGAGAAGAAGGCGACGTGCACAGACTGCCGAGGACTGGTCATCGGGCGCCTCCTTCCGTTACGGAATACTCTTCATCGGGAACCAGTTCGGGGACGAGATTGTGGCAATAGCCCTGCGTCGCGTTCTCGCGATGGATGATGCGGGCCGGATTGCCGACGACGATGCTGTGGTCGGGCACGTCAAAATTCACGTACGCGTTCGGCGCGATGAGCACATCGTTGCCGATATGGATGCCGCCGACCACGACCGCATTGGAACCGAACCACACGCGATTGCCGATCTGCGGCACGCCGGCGCGACGGCCGCGGTTCTCCTGTCCGATCACCACGCCGGGACTCAGGTTCACGTTGCTGCCGAGCCGGGCCTCGCCGTTCACGATTACCGTACCGCGATGGCCGATGAACAGTCCGGCATCGACATGAGCGCCGTATCCGATCTGGAAACCGGTCTTTTTGGACAGTCTCAGTAACCGGAATCGATACCACACGTGCAGCGGGCCAGTGCGATGAGCCAAGGCCTTGCGCAGCATTGTCGTGTACCGGAAACCTTCCTGGATCATGCGCGTTTTCAGCATGTCCTTGCGCGAGGATGCGGCGGCATAACGGAAGCAGTCGGAACGAATCAGTTCGATGACGTTCATGAGTCGAGTCCTTTCACGAGCAGACGCTCCTCTTGGGTGAGCGGCACTTTCTGGTACCGGTTGAGCACCAGCAGGTGCAGCACGGGGAACGTGGCGGCCTCATGCCGGGTCCACGAACCGAAATCCGGTTCGAAGATGAACGAGCCGAGCGCATAGCCGAGAAACACGCACAATGCGAGGAACAGCGTGGGATCGTTGATCCTGTTGATCTGGCGCAGCAGGTTCACCATGTATGCGGTCACCATGCACTGGAACGCGAAGAACGGCAGATAGTAGGCGCCGCGCATGGCCAGTTCGATCGGAATCATCATGCGGAACGCGTTGATGACGTAATTGACCATGAACAGCGGCAGACCGTCGCCGGGAATGAGGTTCAGAATCAGCGTCGCCGAATCGGCGCTGTCGCCGAACGCGATGTCGTACCCGGCGCGCAGATTCATGATCTGCTGGTATTCGTCCGGCATCATGCTCTGCGAGGCCACCATCATCGCGTAGATCACCGCGAACAGCAGCGCGACGATCACCAGCAGCGAGACGAATCCCAGCTGGCTGCGACTGCGGAAGAACATGAGAATCACGTATACGGCGAAGATCAGCGCGGCGATGAGTATGTAGTACGCGCGGAAAAACGTGCTCTCGTAATACAGCACGCCGCAGCTGAGCAGCATTTTGACCAGCGAATTATTGATCGGCAGCAACAGCACCGCGTACACGGCGAGGAAGAACGAAAACTGGATGATATCCTTGCCGATCGTAAAAATGTAGATGTTGAGCAGGCCGACGGTCGCGAGGATGAACAGCGACTGCAGAAAGTCAGGCGCGTCGGCTCGCAGGATCATCAGCACCACCAATGCGGTGAACACGATGCCCAAACAGATCGACCAATCGACCATGGTTCGCAGATCGGCGAAATTGATGCTGCGAAACAGGTTCGCGGCGATCTCGTAATTGCCGCCCCATGCACGATCGCCTGCGGTGCCGAGCATCATCATGAGCATACGGTTGTTGTCGTAGAAGTACTTTGGCGGCAGCACGTACGCCACCATGATCTTGGCGGCGATCATCACCGGCACGACGAGCGCGAGCAGCGTATTCTTGTTGCGCGTCTCGAGGGCGAGTTTGCGCCGGCGACGCTCCGTGCGAGTCATGCCGCGAATGGCGGCTGGGGTAACGAAGCTCATCGGCGGCTCGTTCCCGTATGGGCGGTCGAATGGACGCTTCCCCGTCCCGAACCGCGTTCCGCCGCGGAACCACGCTCCGCCTTGGCCAGTTCGTCCAGATAGAACCGCTGCAGCCACTCGGCATTGGCCGTGATGTCGAAACCGGTCTTGGTGACCAGTTCCGGACCGCGCCCGCGCTTGGCCGCGTACGCAGCACCATCACCGGTAGCGGTCGCATCGCCCCCGTAATACGATTCCGCCTGCGCGAGGATGCGCTTCGCCCACTCTTCGGGGGCAGCATCCAGCGCCACGACCTGCACGTTGCCGGTGACGTCGCACTGGACCGGCACGCGGTCGGAGATCGTGCACGGTAGACCGGCGGCCTGCGCTTCGATCATGGTGACGGGCAGTCCCTCGAACAGGCTGGGCAGCACGAACGCGTCCATGCCCTGCATGATGCGGTTCACGTCCGAGCGCACGCCGAGGAACCGGACCGCGTCGTCGAGACCAAGCGAGGAGACCTTCTCGCGCATGCGGTTCTTCAGTTCGTCGTTCAGTTCGCCGCCGCCGACCAGCCACAGTTCGCTGTTCGGGCGGATCCTGTGCAGCGCGGCGAAGATGTCGATGAGGAACTCGTGGTTCTTCTGAGGGAAGAACCTGCCGACATGGCCGAGCACAAACGTATCGGAGGCCGCTCCGAATTCGGCGCGCACTTTAGCGGCGACCGCCGGATCGTACCGGTAGAGCGACGTGTCGATGGCGTTGCGCTGCTGGATGACGCGACCGCGGTTCTTCGCGCCGAACAGCCAGTCGCCCGCCTCCTCGCCGCATGCGAACATGTGCGTCACGTAGCGCGGCAGGCGCAGGCGGAAGTATTCGCGGAACACGGACTTCACGTCGAAGCCGACGGGACGGTTGTGTGCGTGGGCGATGCGCACGGGCACGCCGAGCTTGGCCGCCTCGCGCAGACCGAAGTAGCTGCGCTCCTCGAGATTGGAGTGAACGATGCGATACTCGGGATGCGCTTTGAGGAACGCTCGGATCTCCTTCTTGTATCGGCCGAAGTACTGCGGGTACATCGGGCACATGCGGTACACGCGCCCGCCGAGCGCCTCGATCTCGTCCTCGTAGGCGGCCCGGTAGTCGCGGTTGACGAGGAAGTCGTAGGTGACCTTGCTGCGATCCATGTGGCGCAGGTAGTTCATCATCATGGTTTCGGCGCCGCCGCGGTCCATGACGGTGTCGAGCACGAGCACTCGGGTGGGGCTCTGGGCCGCGGAAGGCAAGGAAGACACGGGAGTCGGCGTCGCGGAGGAAGCCTCGGAAGAAGCCTCGGCGACGGCTGAGACGGCGGGATCGACAGCACCGGGCGTCCCCTCGGCCGGCTGGGCAGCACGCACCGGGTCGATGTGCAGCGTGGTTTCCGCGCGCACCACGGATCCGGCCGGAATGTCGCCGCTGATCACGCATCCGGCGCCGATCACGCAGTTGTCGCCGATGCGCGCGCCCTTGAGGATGGTCACGTTGGAGCCGATCCAGCAGTGCGAGCCGATATGCACCGGAGCGGTCGAATACCCCTGTTCCTTGATGGCGAGCGTCGGGTCGGCGAAACGGTGGTTGTGATCGTAGATGCGCACGTTTTCACCGAAGATCGTCTCGCTGCCGATGGTGATGGACTCCATCGCGTGCACGGCGCAGCCGTTGTTGAAGAACACATTGTCGCCGATCACGATGTCGCCGGTGCGTCCACCGTCCGCGCGGTCGCACGTGGCCTGGAAGCCCTTGCGCATGTGGAAGTTGCGCCCCCAGCGCATGTGCCGGCCGTACACGAGCTTGTACAGCGCCTTGAGCAGCAGGCCGGTGAAGTGGTACCAGAGCTTGAACAGGATCATCGCGGGTCCTTTCCGTCGTTCGCAGCATCAGCCTCATCCACAGCGTCGCCGTCAACGGCAACGCCGGCGCCGTCGTTCGCAGCGTCGCCGCCGTCGGCCGTGGTCTCCCCCAGATAATGCGCGCTGATCGTGTCCAGCATCCGGTCCACGGTGAATCGGTCGAGATACGTCTGCCGCACCTGCTGCTTCGGCAGCGGATGGTCGATCAGGTCGACCACCACGCCCGCGCCGATGTCGGGGTTGCCGACCGGGAACAGCATGCCGTTGACCATCGGCTGCACGATCTCGTCGTTGCCGGCCGTGTCGGTCGCGGCTATCTGCACGCCGGCGCGCAGCGCCTCGACCAGCGAATACGGCATGCCCTCGTACAGCGACGTGAGCAGGTACACGTCGAACGCGGCGACGATGTGCTCGGCGTCGGTGCGGTATCCGGCGAAATGCACGCGGTCGCTGATGCCGTGCGCCGCGCAGTAGCGTTTCATCTCGTCCTCGAACGGGCCGTCGCCCACGTACACGACGTGTGTGTCCGGGCGCAGCGCGATCACCCGGCGCACCACGCCGAGCGACGTCATCGGATCCTTCTGCTCGACCAGTCGCGCGGTCACGCCCACCACGGGCGCGCCGTCCGGAATCACGTCGGCCAGGCCCAGCGCCGCAAGCGCTTCGGCGCGTGACGGCACCGGCTCGTCGGCGATGCCGTTGTACACGACCTCGAACTTGTCCGGGCGGTCGACGTGCTTGGCGAGCGCGGCGTCCCGCTCCCCCGACGACACGTTGAACGTCGTGTCGGTGATGCGCCGGCTCATCCAGCGTTCCAGCGCCACGAACACCAAATGCTTGGATCCGCTGAATTCGGGCGCCTGGAACGAGTAGGCGTGCGGCGTGTAGAACACGCGTTTGACGCCGTAGAACCGGCCGCACATGGCCACGGCGGCGCGTCCGATCACGCCGGCCTTGGAGCTGTGGCAGTGGACCACGTCGGGGCGGAATTCGCGCATGACGCGCGCCACGGTCAGCACCGCCCGCATCTCGTGCTTCGGGCTGATGTCGCGCACGAGATCGGAGCACGGGATCATGCGCGCGTGCTTCGACATGCCGGGCAGTGCGGCGCGGTAGTAGTCGTCGATGCGCGACGTGCCGTAGATCACGGTCACGTCGAAGCGTTCCGGGTCGAGTCCGTTGACCAGATCGACCACGTGCCGTCCGCAGCCGCCCATGGCCTCCTGGATGAGCAGCACGCGCGTGCGGCCCGTGTCCCGGCTGGCGTCCCGGCCCGCACGACCAGTGTTTTGGCCCTTGCCCCGGCTCATGACTTGTCCTTGCCGAACGACGGCAGTTCGAGGCCCTTATGGCCCTTCCCCTTGCCGGAGTAGCTGTAATAGTAGTAGTAATCGTCGCCGCCCTTGCGCGCCTGCATCTGGTTGAACACCGAGCCGACCACGGTCACGTCGATCATGGCGAGTTCCTGCACGGCGTCCCTGAGCTGGCGCTTGATGGTGACGCCCTGGCTGGCGACGAGCAGCATGCGCGCGCCGTCCTTGGCGAAGACGGCGGCGTCGTTGGCGACTCGTAGCGGCGTGGTGTCGACGATGATGTGGTCGTACAGTCCGGAGACCTTGTCGAGCAGCGTCTTCATGGCGTTCGAGTTGATGAGGATGCTCGGATTGGTGGTCTGTTCGCCGGCGGGCAGGATGTGCAGGTTCGGCTTCCAGTACTGCTGGATGGCTTCGGACGAAGAGACCTGTCCGGTGAGCAGGTGGCTGAGGCCGACCGTGCCGTCGAGGCCGAGATGCTTGGCGACGGACGGCTTGCGCAGGTCGGTGTCGATGAGCAGCACTTTGGCGCCGTTTTCGGCGAGCGCGGCCGCGAGGTTGACGGCGATGGTGGTTTTGCCTTCGTTGGCGCCGCTGGAGGTGATGACGATCACGTTGGACCGGTTGGTGCGGTCGGGCGAGATGAATGCGAGGTTGAGCGCGAGACGGCGAATGCTTTCGGAGGCACTGCCGGAGGGGTTGGCGACCACGACGGGCTTGTCGGCGCGGAATTCGGGGTCCTTCATGACGGTGCCGAGCACGGGCGCGTCGGCGATGCGCTGCAGGTCGGCCATTTGGCGCAGGCGGTTGTCGAGCACGTCGATGGCCATGCCGACGCAGGCCGCGGCGACCAGCGCGATGAGCGCCATTTTGAACATGAACGACTTGACGTTGGGCGAGCTGGGCGCGCCGGGCGCAACGGCCTCCTTGACGACGGACAGGTTGAGGTAGCTGAGCACGTACGTTTTTTCGGAACTGTACGAATCGTCCGACAGCTGCGTCTTGAGGCTTTCGCCGACCGCGTTGGCGATGTCGGCGGCACGGTTCGCATTGGTGTCCCTTACCGCGATGTTCACGAAGTACGAGGACGTCGTGCTGATGGCGATGCGGGAGGAGAGGTCGGTCACGGTCGTGTCGAGTCCCAGCTGGCTGATGACCGGATCGAGCACGGCCGGAGTGGTGACCAGCGTGGGCAGCGTGCCGAGCATGGAGGTCACGTAGTCGGTTTCGGACTGGATCTGCGTGAAGCCGGGTGCGGATTGATCCTCGGAGTTGCTGCTCACGTTGTGATTGAAGCTGGCGAACATCTGGGTCATGGCCGTGTACTGGGGCGTCTGCTGGCTGACGTAGACGAAGCCGCCTGCCAATACCACGAGCAGCACCGCGAGTTCCGCGACGAGATGCTTCTTCAACGTTTGAAGGATGTCTGCGATGGTCACTTGCTATTCCTTACTGTTGCGTGATGCGTGTTGCATGCGTTCGTGAAAGTCGGTTGGCCCGCCACGGTCCCTTCGGGGCGCGGAGGAGACCGTACGATGCAGCGGTCCTCAGTATGCGCCCCGCTGCATGACGACGGCCGATACGGTGCGCAGCATGAGCACCAGATCGCCGGCGATCGACCAGTTCTGCACGTAGGAGACGTCCAGCCGCTCGCTTTCCTCGGCGGACAGGTCGGAACGTCCGGAAACCTGCCACGGACCGGTGATGCCGGGCTTGACGAGCATGCGCGTCGCGTAGATCTGGTTGTAGCGCGCGTGTTCCTCGGGCAGCGGCGGCCTCGGGCCGACGATGGACATGTCGCCTCTGAGCACGTTGATGAACTGCGGCAGCTCGTCGATGGAGAAGCGGCGGATGAACCTGCCGACGGGCGTGATGCGCGGGTCGTTCTTCATCTTGAAGATGAAGCGGCCCTCCTGGCCGTTCTCCTTGGCGAGCTGGGCCTTGAGCGCGTCGGCGTTGACGACCATGGAGCGGAACTTGATCATGTTGAACGGCTCGCCCCGCAGGCCGATGCGCCGCTGCGTGTAGAACACGGGGCCGCCGTCCGTGAGCTTGATGGCGATGGCCACCGGGATGGTGACGATGGCCGAGACGGCGAGCGCCAGCACGGAGAGCACGATGTCGAAGAGGCGCTTGACGATGCGGGTGTGCGCGGAGTACTGCGGAAGCCTCAGCGTGAGGATGGTGGTGTCCTGGATGGAGCGGATCTGCGTCTCATGGCCGGCCGCGTCGGCGGCGGAGGTGATGAGGGCCACTTCCATGCCCATCGATTCCATGCGCACGGAGAACGTGTTGAACGCGTCGGAGAAGCGGCGCAGCACGTCGCAGACCATCACGGTCTGCACGCCGGCGTCGGCCAGACGGCCGGTGAAATGCGAAGGCGCATAGGCGACCACCTCGACGGGCCGTCCTGCGGCCGCGGCGAAGTCCGCGGGGTCGCATGACAGATCGGCTTCGATGCCGTCGGCTCTCTCATTCCAGCGGATCGGGCACACGACGATGGGGTTGTAGTTGAGCTGCTGGCGCTGCCCGAGGAAACGCAGCGTCTTCCGGATGCCTTCCGGGGAACCGACCACGGCGGTGTCGTAGGCGAACCTGCCTCGCAACCGCAGACGCGCGATGACGGGACGCAGCGCCATGCGTTCGATCATGGTGAGCACGACGCCGAGCACAAGCGCAAGGGTCAATCCGGTCAGAGTCAGTTCGAGGCCGGTGGCGAAGCTGAACGCGCATTGCACGAACCAGCAGATCAGTCCGGCCTTGAGGATCATGACGTTGACCTGGTAGCCGTCGCCCATGACGTGACGATGGTATATGCCGGCGATGCCGAGACTGACCACCCACATGACGGCCGAGCACAGCACGCCGACGGCCATGGGCATGGTCCAGTGCATGCGCACGGCATGGAGATCATGGAGCTGTCCGCCACTCTGAAGCGCCTGCATGGCGGTCATCGCGACGGCGAACATAAGAGCGTCGGCGAACATAAGCACGGCATTCACCGCCGAGCGCCAGGACATGGTATGCTCAAGCCGCTGCTGAGCCGCATCGGCGAACACGTCGATGCTGTCCGTGTATTGAACTGGTTTGTTGGCAGTCACCTCAAACACCTTCCTCTCCCATTCACCATATACCCCGCGCTACCTCAGGAGGAAGGGGCCTATCCATGGTATCGGGAGCCCTACTCGCGCGCGTGATAGCAGCGTGTCGCGACACAAACGCCGTATTGCCATCAATTTCATCCATGATTTTTGTGAATCGAGTCACATTTTCATACCGCTCACGACAGCGTTTGCAATCCAGCACACGACACCCCACGCACGGCACCGCACACATGACACACGTGCGACGCAGTCGCGCCACGATCGGCGCGGCACCCGTGCCGCACCCGCCAAACCGAACATCGCTGGTGTATCGTTTGACCTATGACGACGATGAAGGAAATCGCGAAACAAACCGGCGTTTCGGTATCCACCGTGTCCCTCGTGCTCAACAACCGCGACGAGGGCCGCGTCAAGTCGGAAATCGCCGCGACGATACGTGAGACGGCGGCCCGGCTCGGCTACAAGTCGAATCCGCTGGCACGCTCGCTGCGCACCGGCAAGACGCGCATCCTCGGCTTCGTCAGCGAGCAGATCGCGACCACCCCGTACGCGGGCGGCATCATCCTCGGCGCGCAGGACGCGGCCAGCGCGCTCGGCTACATGCTGCTCACCGTCAACACGGAGGGGCGGGCGAACGAGGACAGCGAGATCGCCGCGCTCAAGCGCTACGGCGTGGACGGCTTCATGTACGCGAAGATGTCCAACCGGTACGCCGACGTGCCGGACGTGCTCAAGGACTATCCGCTGGTGCTCGTGGACGCCACCGACCGGGACGGCGCCTATCCCAGCGTGGAGCCGGACGAGTTCCGCATCGCCCACGACGCCACGTCGCGGCTGGTCCGGGCCGGCTGCGAGCGCATCGCGTACGTCGGCTGCGCGGAGACCATGCTCGCGCAGAACGGCCGCCTGGAGGGCTACCGTCGCGCGCTCGAGGATGCGGGACGCGCGTACGACGATGCGCTTGTGGTCAACGTGCTCAACAACGGGCCGGCACTGCGTGCGGTGAGCGACCTGTTCGACCGGGAGCACCCGGACGGCTTCTTCTGCTTCAACGACGCGCGCGCATGGTACGTGTACGAGTGCGCGGCCCGGCGCGGGCTGGTCGTCGGCCGGGACATCTCGGTGGTCGGCGTGGACAACCACCGCGTGTTCGCCGAGACGTTCTCCCCGCGTCTGACCACGGTCGAGCTGCCGCATTACGAAATGGGCTACTGGGCGACGATGAAGCTCGTCTCGCTCATCGAGCAGCGCGATCTCGCGGACTTCACGCCACCGCAGACCACCGCTCCCCTGCCGCCGCTGGACACGCCGATCCCCGCCAAGATCCACTGCACCCTCATCGAAAAGGAATCCGTCCGCGCCTAAGCCGGCAGAGCCTCGGCACCCCATCGGAATCGCACTGCGCGCGATACTGTGTTGTTGGCGGCCTACGGCCGCGGAGCTCCCTCAGTCGAGCTTCGCTCGACAGCTCCCTCAGTGAGGGACCGAGGCTACCGCCAGCTTCCGAGCGGACCGGGCAGTCCACTACCGGTTTCACCAGATACGTCAGCTTCTGTCTACCCCGCCAGTCGCATAACTACAAACGCTATAAAGCTGGCGGAGCCTTGGCCCCCTCACCGAGGGGGCTGTCAGCCGCAGGCTGACTGGGGGAGCTCTGCGGCGCGAATGCGCCGCTCACAACCCAGTATCGCGCGAAGCGCGATTCCGTTTGATTGGCGACACGCCGAACGTCAAACGATTGACGTAAATCGTTTGACGTCGTATCATCGTAAGCACAACGCGGTTGAACGAGCGGCACGGAAGCCCGCGACGGCAACCGCGCAAGCAAGTCAATCAACAAGACAGGCAATCGACGACGACGCGCGGCAGCGGGGCCGTCGAGGGGAGAAAAGGTTACAGGTTATGGCAGCCAAAACCGCGGCATGGAGGAATCCCTCCTATCTGCAAAGCTCGTTCGGCATCTTCATGTTCTTCTGCTCGTGGGGCGTGTGGTGGTCGTTCTTCCGCATCTGGCTCGAGTCCCTCGGCCTGAGCGGCACCGAGATCGGCACCATCTACTCCATCAACTCCGCCGCGACCATGGTCATCATGTTCGCGTACGGCGCCATCCAGGACCAGCTGGGCATCAAGCGCAACCTGGTGATCGTCATCTCGGTCATCGCCGCGCTCGTCGGCCCGTTCGTCCAGTTCGTCTACCATCCGATGCTCGCCGCCGGCGGCTCCATCCGCTGGGTCGGCGCGCTCATCGGCTCCATCGTCCTGTCGGCCGGCTTCATGGCCGCCTGCTCGCTGCTCGAGGCCGTCACCGAACGATACAGCCGCAAGTTCAACTTCGAATACGGCCAGTCCCGCGCCTGGGGCTCCTTCGGCTACGCGATCGTCGCGCTGTGCGCCGGCTTCATGTTCAACGTCAACCCGATGATCAACTTCTGGGTCGGCTCCGCGTGCGGCCTGGTCATGCTCGGCATCTACGCCTTCTGGGTCCCGGCGGAGCAGAAGGACGAGCTCAGGAAGGCCGCCGACCCGCAGGCCGAGAAGTCCGGCCCGACGTTCAAGGAGATGGTGGGCGTGCTCGGCATGCCGACCCTGTGGGTGCTCATCGTCTTCATGCTGTTCACCAACACCTTCTACGTCGTCTTCGACCAGCAGATGTTCCCGGTCTACTACGCCGGCCTGTTCCCCACCGCGGCCATCGGCAACGCCACCTACGGCACGCTCAACGGCTTCCAGGTCTTCCTCGAATCCGCGATGATGGGCGTCGTGCCGATCATCATGAAGAAGATCGGCGTGCGCAACTCGCTGCTGCTCGGCGCGACCGTGATGTTCCTGCGCATCGGCCTGTGCGGCGTGTTCCACGATCCGGTCACCGTCTCGATCGTCAAGCTGTTCCACTCCATCGAGGTGCCACTGTTCTGCCTGCCGGCGTTCCGCTACTTCACGCTGCACTTCGACACCAAGCTGTCCGCGACGCTGTACATGGTCGGCTTCCAGATCGCATCGCAGGTCGGCCAGATCGTCTTCTCCACCCCGCTGGGCGCGTTCCACGACTACATGAAGGGCCTGCTGCCGAACAACGACATGGGCTCGCGCGTCACCTTCTGGCTGATCTCCGCCATCGTGCTCGCGGCGCTGATCTACGGCTTCTTCGTGATCAAGAAGGACGACCAGGACGTCGGCGGCGACCCGTTCTATACCGATCGCCAGCTGCGCGAGATGTCCGCGGCCGCAACCAAGGCCTGAACAACCAGGCCGGAGGTAACGGCCCGATCAGGCACGATCAAGACTTGGCGTCCGGGTTTGCCCCTTTTTGCCCGGGCGTCAACCAGCGGCGAATCCCGCGTCTTCCCCCTTTTCGGCCGGAGTGCGCACCATAACCCGCGCTCCGGCCGGGCGGGACTCGCCGCTCCCCCACAACCACTCGCAAACCACCTACAATCCAAAGCAACGGCTGTCCACGGACCAGGATCCGCCAGCCGCCACCACAGGAAAGGACACTCAACGATGAGCGCATTCGAACCCACCCTCACCCCGATCCGCGACCACGACGCCGAGCTCGCCAAGGCGGACGCCAGCCTTGCCAAGCTTGCCGAAACCCGCAACGACCGCTGGTACCCGAAGTTCCACATCGCCTCGCAGGCCGGCTGGATCAACGACCCGAACGGTCTGAGCTACTACAAGGGCCGCTGGCACGTCTTCTACCAGCTGCACCCGTACAGCGCCCAGTGGGGACCGATGCACTGGGGCCATGTCTCCTCCGACGACATGGTCACGTGGCGTCGCGAACCGGTCGCGTTCGCCCCGAGCCTCGAGCAGGAGAAGGACGGCGTGTTCTCCGGTTCCGCGGTCATCGGCGACGACGGCAAGCTTCGCTTCTACTACACGGGCCACCGCTGGTGGAACGGCAAGGACAACACCGGCGGCGACTGGCAGGTGCAGATGCTCGCCGAGCCGGACGACGACAATCTGACGCACGAGACCAAGCGCGGCATGCTCATCGACTGCCCGACCGACAAGGTCGACCATCACTTCCGCGATCCGAAGGTGTGGAAGACCGCCGGCAAGTGGTGGATGACGTTCGGCGTCTCCTCGGCCGACAAGCGCGGCCAGATGTGGCTGTACGAGTCCGACGACATGGTCGAGTGGACGTTCAGGACCGTGCTGTTCGAGCACCCGGATCCGAACGTGTTCATGCTCGAATGCCCGGACTTCTTCCCGATCCGTGACGCCGAAGGCAACGAGAAGTGGGTCATCGGCTTCTCCGCGATGGGCGCGAAGAAGCACGGCTTCGAGATCCACAGCACATCGGCCGCCGGCTACATGATCGGCTCGTGGACGCCGGGCGAGGCGTTCGTGCCGGAATCCGACTTCCACCTGTGGGACTGCGGCCACAACTTCTACGCGCCGCAGTCGTTCAACACGGTTCCCGGCGACACCGACGAGGTCGCGGGCTCCGGCCGTCAGATCATGTACGGCTGGATGAGCCCGTTCATCGAGCCGGTCCCGCTGCAGGCCGACGGCTGGTGCGGCCAGCTCACGCTCCCCCGCGAGATCACGCTCGGCTCACGTTGCGGCGACATCCACACCGCGCCGGTGGCCGAGGTCGAGCAGCTGCGCGAGGACACGATCGACTTCGGCGCGATCGAACTGGCCCAGTACGGCGAGAAGGTGCTGCTGGACGACGCCGAGGCCGTGGAGATCGAGATGACGATCGATCTGGACGCGTCGACCGCGGAACGTGCGGGCCTGCGCGTGCATGCGACCGGCGACGGTGCGTACACGGCGATCGGCTTCGACGAGCAGATCGGCCGCGTGGTGGTCGACCGTGCCGCGAACGCCTACGGCGACCGCGGTTATCGCGCCGCGCCGCTCGACGCGGATGAGCTGACCGGCAAGCTGGAGCTGCGCGTGTTCGTGGACCGCGGCTCGGTCGAGGTGTATGTGAACCACGGCCACCAGGTGCTCAGCGCCTACTCCTACGCCTCCGAAGGCCCGCGCGCCGTCAAGCTCGTGGCCGAGGGCGGCTCGCTCAAGGTGGACTCCCTGAAGATCCACCACCTCAAGTCCATCGGACTGGAGTAAGCGCCGCTCTTCTTTCATCCGCTCCCGTCGGGTATCGCCCGGCGGGAGTTTTTTCGTCATCGCTGGAATCGACAAGGCGGAGGTGCGGGATGCATGTTGTTCGACCGTAAGCAGCGGAAGCGTGTGCTAAGCTCTGCGAGCACACGCTGGAGCGAGGCCGAACGGCCTGGAGTGTGTCGAACAACATGCATCCCGCACATCCGCCGACACACCCATAGCGTCAGGATTCGCCTACTTGGTCACCCCGCCGAAGCGCCGGTCGCGGTGGATGTAGTGGTCGATGGAGCGCCACAGCACCTCACGGCCGCAGTCGGGGAACAGTTCGGGCACGAAGTCGAGCTCGGCGTAGGCGGCCTGCCATGGCAGGAAGTTCGACGTGCGCTGCTCGCCCGAGGTGCGGATCACCAGATCGCAGTCGGGCACGTCGGGCAGGTACAGGTGGTCGGCGATCATCTTCTCGGTGACGCGGTCGCCGGAGATGCGCCCGTCGCGCACCTCGCGCGCGATCGCCGCGCACGCGTCCGCGATCTCGGCGCGCCCGCCGTAGTTGATGCAGAACACCACATCGATGACCTTGTTGTTCTTGGTGCGCTCCTGCGCGATCTCCAGCTCGTCGATCACCGACTTCCACAGCTTCGGCCGGCGGCCGGACCAGCGCACGCGCACGCCCCACTCGTCCATTTGAGCCACGCGACGGTGGATGATCTCACGCGAGAAGCCCATCAGGAAGCGCACCTCCTGCGGCGAACGCTTCCAGTTTTCGGTCGAGAACGTATACAGGCTCAGATACCGCACGCCCGCCTCGATCGCGCCGGCGATGGTGTCGAACACTACCGGCTCGGCGGCCTGATGCCCGTTGGTGCGGATCATGCCGCGCTGCTTGGCCCAACGGCCGTTGCCGTCCATGATCACGCCCACATGGCGGGGCACCTTGTTCTTCGGGAAATCGGGGATGATGGACGGGTCGGAAAAGGGCGCCGCCGGAATGTCAAGCGACGTGTAGTCGACGTTCTCAAAAGCCATAGACGCTAATCTAGCAAGCGCAGCGAACGAATCGGCCGCTCCATGTAGTACTCGCTCCACTCCTCCACGAGCCGTCGCGTCGCCGGCAGCAGCGGGCCGGCATTCACGCCGGCGCCCACGTTCGCATCCGTACCGACAGTCCCGGGCATCGCGCCGCCCGATCCCCCGTCCAGCACGTCCCAGTCGCCGCGCACCAGCGCCGCGAACTGCCGCAGCACCGCCGGCTCGGTCCGATGCGCGTCGGGCGTGTGGTCGCGGTCGCACATCACGCCGCCGGACGCCACCGACATCCACGCGGGAGTTCCGACCGGCTCCCCGCACACGACGCACGAGACGAGCCGCGGCGTCCATCCGGCGAGCGCGAGTGCGCGCATCACGTACGAGTCGCCGATCGCCTCGGGCGCGTGCGCGTGTTTGGCGAGCGCGTTGAGCGCGCCGATGAGCAGCCGGTATTGCGCCGGCACGCGCTCGTGTTCGGCCGGCACGAGCCGGTCGATGGTTTCGACGATGACGTTGGCGGCCACGTACGCGTCGTAGTCGGCGACGATGGGCGCGGCGTACGCGGCAACCGATTCGGCCTGGGAGACGACGTCGAGCGAGCGCCCGGAGGCGACGAGCACGTCGACGCGCATGAACGGTTCGAGCCGTGCGCCGAAGCGCGACCTGACCTTGCGCGCGCCTTTGGCGACGGCGCGGATCTTGCCGTGGGAGCGCGTGAGCATGGTGATGATGCGGTCGGCCTCGCCGAGTTTGGCGGTGCGCAGGACGACGGCTTCGTCGCGGTACAGCGGCATGTGCGGCCGGCTCCTTTCGATCGGTGCGGACACGTTCGACTGCGCCCGTCAGCGGACGCGCCCGTCAGTAGACGAACAGCCCCCAGAACGCGAAGAACAGCAGGATGTGCAGCATGGTCGCGGCCGTGATCCAGAACAGCACGCGCCCGAGCCTGGTGGAGGCGAGCACCGGCTCGCGCCCGGAGACCACGTCGCGGATAGAGCCCGCGCGCGGCGGCCATTGCAGGATGCCGCGCAGCGTGGCCACTTCGATGAGCCGCGCGAACACGCCGCTCCACGCCCATACGACAAGCGTGCACACGATCTGGATGACCGGCCAGCTCCATTGCATGATGCCCGGGTCGTCGTCGGGCGCGCTGCCCCAGGCGAGCCGCACCACTCCCATGATGACCTGTCCGAGGCCTGCGGCGAACAGCAGCAGCGTCGCCAGCGTGGTCAGGGTCAGGGTCAGCAGCGCGTTGCCGAATCCGTGCGCGAAGCCGAGCGCGTTGCGTCGGGGCCGGCGGCCCAGCCGCGCGCGCAGCGTGACGATGGCGGCCGCGATCGTCATGATCAGGTCGACGAGCAGCATGACCAGCATCGAGTCGTGCAACGCGAGCCCGTAGATCGTCGCGCCGCGGCGTGCGGTCAGGTCGACGGGCACGGCGATCGACTGGTAGAGCGAGTCGCCGGCGACGCGTTCGCTGGTCTGCGTGAGCCCGGCCACGGTGCCCACGGCCCAGTCGGTCAGGTCGTTCGCGTAGTCGTCGGCGAACGGCGTGCCCGCCTCCTCGTCGCTGCCGAGCCGCATGACGTGGTTGGCGATCGGATAGGCGCGCACGGTCACGTTCGTGTTGCCGGCCTTGCGCGCGAGGTCGAAGATCGTTTCGGTACCTTCGACCTGCGCGGTCATCACGTCCTTCGACCCGTAGGCGACGAACGTGGGAATCGAGTAGGCGGCCGTGTTCGGTATGTCGGCGAGGTCGAAGTTGGTCAGGCCGATCACGGTCGCGTCGGCGCTGAACACGCGGCGCACGATCGACTGGTAGCCGTCGTTGGCGCCGACGAGCGCGAAGTCCTGCGCGGCGAGGAAGCCGAGCGACTGCCGCGGCGTGTACACCATCGGGCTGAGCAGTATCTGGAATGCGATGTCGGGATCGATCCGCAGCAGGTAGGAGGAGATCCACGTCGATTCGCTGGTCGCGTAGATGCCGACCTTGTCGCCGTCCACGTCGTCCAGTCCGCGCAGCAGGTCGACGACCTGGTCGTATGCGGCGGCGGACGCCGGATAGTCGCGCGTCACGTCGTTCGTGGACCAGATCGGCTTGTCGATCACGGCCGTGACGAACCCGGCGGACGCCATGCTGGTCGCCACGTCGCCGAACGAGTCGTCGGGCGTGCCGCCGTGGCCCGCGCCGTGCATGAAGACGACGCCGGGCAGCTTGCCGGACGGCGTTGCGGACGACGTGTCAGTGGTCCGTTCCGGCTCGCGGATGAGCACGCGGATGCGCTGCTTCTCGCCGGTCGCGGGCCGCGTGGCCGTGACGTACGTGGTGCGTTCGGTCACGTCGAAGTCGCCGATCCGATGCAGCGCGACGTGCCTCGGATTGTCGAACGTGACGGCCGTGCCTGCGTCAAGCGAGGCGATCGTCTGTCCGGTCGGCTCGTTGTTCCACGATACGGTCGTTGCGTTGGACACGTAGACGAGGATGCCGAGCAGGATCACGAAGATCGGCACGCGCAGCATGAACCGGCGGCCGCGACTCCATGACGCGGGCCGCTCGTCCGCCGTCGTCCGCCGCTCCCGTTGCGTCATGCGGCGCGGTTCGGATGCTGGATCGGCACGACGACCGGACCGGTGGAGCCGGCCGGCACCTGCCCGTCGGCCTCCATCTGCGCGGCGATGTCGTTGGCGATCGTGAGCAGCGTGTCGACGATCTGGTCCTCGGGCACGGTCTTGATGACCTTGCCCTTGATGAAGATCTGCCCCTTGCCGTTGCCGGAGGCGACGCCGAGATCGGCCTCGCGCGCCTCGCCCGGCCCGTTGACGATGCAGCCCATGACTGCCACGCGGATCGGCGCGGTCACGTCCTTGAGCCCCTCGGTCACGGCGGAGGCGAGCTGGATCACGTCCACCTGCGCACGTCCGCAGCTCGGGCAGGAGATGATGTCGAACTTGCGCGGGCGCAGGCCCATGTATTCGAGCAGCTTGCAGCCGACCTTCACCTCTTCGACCGGCGGCGCGGACAGGGACACGCGGATCGTGTCGCCGATGCCCTCGGCCAGGAGCGCGCCGAACGCAAGGCACGACTTGATGGTGCCCTGCCATGCCGGTCCGGCCTCGGTGACGCCGAGGTGCAGCGGCCAGTCGCCCTTAGATGCGAGCAGACGGTAGGTCTCGACCATCGTGATCACGTCGTGGTGCTTGACGGAGATCTTGAAGTCGTGGAAGCCGACGTCCTCGAACATGTGCGCCTCCTTGAGCGCGGACGCCACGAGCGCCTCCGGGGTGGGGCCGCCGTACTTGGCGTACAGCTCCTTGTCGAGCGAGCCGGCGTTCACGCCGATGCGCAGGGATATGCCCGCGTCGGTGGCCGCCTTGCAGATGTCGGGGCCGACCTGGTCGAACTTGCGGATGTTGCCCGGGTTGACGCGCACGGCCGCGCAGCCCGCGTCGATGGCCTGGAACACGTACTTGGACTGGAAGTGGATGTCGGCGATGATCGGGATCGGCGACTTGCGCACCAGTTCCGGCAGCGCGTCGGCGTCGTCCTGGCTGGGCACGGCGACGCGCACGATGTCGCAGCCGGCGGCGGTCAGCTCGGCGATCTGCTGGAGCGTGGCCGGCACGTTCGCGGTGAGCGTGTTGGTCATCGACTGCACGCTGATGGGCGCTCCCCCGCCGACCGGCACGGGGCCGACCATGATGCGGCGCGACTTGCGGCGCGGATGCAGCGGCGACTCGCTGGTCAGTTCGACCGGGTCGCCGGTCTTGCGGAACGGCTTGGCGACAGGCGGTTCGAGGGTTTCGGCATTCGACGGATTCATGGTGTGGTTCGGTCCCTTACGCGTCTCATAGTTACGGGCCGGCGGCATCCGCACGGCCCGTATTCACGTTTATCGACTATTGCCTGTTTATCAGATCGTCGGCACGCCGACGCGCCTCCAGCTCGACTTGGCTCATTTCCTCCACGGATGCGAACAGCGGCGCGCCGCGCAGTTCGGCGTCCATCTCGTCGAGCACCTCCTTGACGGTGTCGACGATGCCGAGGTACGGCAGACGATGCTCGAGGAAGGCATGCACGGCCTGTTCGTTGGCCGCGTTGAGCACGGCCGTATGCTTCTCGGAGGCGGCGAGGCAGTGCCGGGCGAGCGAGACGGCCGGGAACGCCTCGTCGTCGAGCGGCTCGAACGTCCAGCTGGCAGCCGTGGTCCAGTCGCAGGCGGCCGCGACGTCGCCGAGACGGTCCGGCGCGGACAGGCCGAGCGCGATCGGCAGACGCATGTCCGGCGGGGAGGCCTGGCAGATCGTCGCGCCGTCGCGGAACTCGACCATCGAATGCACGATGGACTGCGGGTGGACGGTCACGGCGATGCGTTCCGGCGGGATGTCGAACAGACGGCTCGCCTCGATGACCTCGAGCCCCTTGTTCATCAGCGTGGACGAGTTGATGGTGACGACCGGACCCATGTGCCACGTGGGATGGTTGAGCGCCTGCTCGGGCGTGATGCCGGCCATGTCGGCGCGTTTCCAGCCTCGGAACGGACCGCCGGACGCGGTGACGACGAGCTTGCTGACCTCGTCGTGCGTGCCGGCGCGCAACGACTGCCAGATGGCGGAATGCTCGGAGTCGACCGGGTTGATCTGCTCGTCGCGAGTCTGCGCTCCGAACAGCAGATGGCCGCCGGCCACGACGGACTCCTTGTTGGCGAGCGCCAGCTGGGAGCCGGCCTTGAGCGCGGCGATGGACGGTTCGAGCCCGATGGAGCCGGTGATGCCGTTGAGCACCACGCTGGCGCCGCTGCCGGCCAGTCCGATCACGGCCTCGGGCCCGGCCTGGACGGTGGTGTCGCGCGCGCCGGCCGCGTCGAGCGCCTCGCGCAACGGCTTGGCGACCGCCGTATCGTAGACGGCGACCTGCGGCACGTGGAATTGCGCCGCCTGCCGCGCAAGCAGGTCGATGTGTGCGCCGCCGGCGGCCAGACCGGTCACGACGAAGCGTTCGGGATGGCGTGCGATGACGTCAAGACCTTGCGTGCCGATGGACCCGGTCGAGCCGAGAATGACGACTGTCTTGATCTGGTGGTTCACTGTGCCTTCTTCTTCGGCTGGTCGTCGCCGTACAGCGACGGGAAGGACAGGTCGGGGATCTCCATGTCGATGTTCTCCTCGATCTGCGGGAACAGCGTGTGCAGGCCTCGTGCGGCCTTGGGCTGCTGCACGGCCGGAGCCTGCACGTTCGCGGGCCGCACGACGGGCGGCTGCTGCGGCGCGGCCGGGGCGGGAGCCGGGGTTTCAGGTGCGGCTGCCGGAGCGGGCTCGGCAGCGACCGGCTCGGCGGCTGCCGGAGCAGGCGTCGGGGCCGGCTCGGACGGAGCCGACGGGGTGAGCGAGACGCGCAATTCGGGCACGCTCGGCACATCCAGCGATGGCACGCTCGGACGGAACGCCGTGGGGGCGGACTGTGCGGCCCTCTCCTGCGACACCTCGACGATATGCGCCAGCTGGGCCAGCGACGAGCCGGCCGGCGCGGACGACGGCGCGACCGGCGCGGGAGCCGGGGCCGGAGCCTCGGATACGGCCGGAGTCGGGACCGGGGCGGGGGCCGCGGGCGCCGCGGGACCGGTCGCGGCCGGAGCGGCGGGGCGTTCCGGCTCCGCGAGGACCGGCGCCTTGGCCACGGGCTCGGCGGGAGCCGGCGCGGCGGCGACGGGTGCGGCGGAGGCGGCGGCCGCGGGCACGACCGGCGAGACCGGTGCCGGCGCGAAGATGGCCTGTTCCGCCTTGTGCAGCGCGTCGAACGATTCGGTTTCCGTCGTGGCGCGATCGTCGGCCACGTCGGCAGCCGGCCGAGGCGCGTCCGGGGACGGGATCAGCGGGGTGACGCCCTGGGCGGCCCGCGCCGCGGGCTGCGCGGCCGCGTCGTCGCGGTCGAGATCGGCGACCCGGGCGAACGATTCGAGACGGCTCAGCAGCTGCACGCACGCGTTGAGGAAGTAGTCGACCTGACGCTCGTCGTAGCCGGACTTGCCCTTGCGCTGCGTGAAGATCGCGCCGCTGACGGACGCGGAGGTGACGTTCCTGAACTTGTCGGCGTCCCGCTTGTCCGCGCCGTCCACGGCGAGTTCGGCGGCGACCTTGTCGACGATGCTGTCGATGAGACGGTCGACCTGCTTGCGGTCGTAGGACGGGGTCTTCTTCTGTCCGTCCTGGAAGCGCGTGCGCGGCGCGCGGGAGGCGTGGCTCGCGATCTGACGGTAGAGATCCTCGGTCTGCGCGCGCCATGCGACGCGTCCCTGATCGGCGATCTGCGTGGCCGTCTGCCGGTCCACGACCGCACGTTCGAGACGCGACAGCGCCGCATCGACCTGCGCGATGTCGTAGCCGCCCTTCGCCAAGTCGAAGGAGACGTTCTGGATGTCGCGCTGCGTCAGCGACGATTCGTCGCTGTCGTACAGGGCATGCGCACGCTCCAGGAACGCGTCGACCTGACCGGTATCGTAGCCGAGCTTCCGCTTCCCCGCGCGCGCGATCAACGCCCCGCCTCGTCCGGCATCAGGTTCCTGCGCCATCGATATCGACCTCCTACGGATAGTTGCATACGGCTTTACTGTACGTTGCGCTTGCGACGCAGACCGGTATCGCGACGCGACGCGCCGGCCTGTTCCCGCCGTCCTCGGCATGATACCGCCGAAAACGTGCCGGCCAGTATCGGCCTGCGTCGAAGCGGGCGTGTAGTGTGCACTCCGTTGCGGGCGATTAGCTCAGTTGGTTAGAGCGCCACCTTTACACGGTGGACGTCGGGGGTTCGAGTCCCTCATCGCCCACCTGCACCTATGACGAAGGCCGCCGGATCGTTCCGGCGGCCTTCAACGTCTTTCCGTGATGCGGATGCGATCGCCGCTTCGGCGGCTCAGCGGCCCTTGCCGAAGGCGCGCAGCTGGATGCCGTTCCAGTCCTTGCTGACGGTCAGCGGCGTGGCGGCGTTCATGCCGGCGGTCTTCGCGGCGGACTGCACGGTGCTGGAGCTCGCCGCGCCCGGACGGCCCGGCTTCGGGGTGAGCACCCACAGCGGGCCATCGTCGCCGAGAACGGCGTAGGCGTCCACGATCACGTCGGACAGCTCGTCCTCGTCGTCGCCGTCGCGCCACCAGATGATCACGCCGTCGACGGCGGAATCATAGTCCTCGTCGACCAGTTCCTCGCCGGTCAACCCTTCGATTTCGGCGCGGACGGAATCGTCCACGTCGTCATCCCACAGCCACTCCTGGACGATGTCGCCCTTGTGGAACCCGAATTCTTCAGCGTTAGCAGATGCCGTTTGATTCACGCATCACACAATACCAAGAAGCGGCGAACAGAGACGTTAACGGACCACGGCGCGTCGCGTCGCGGCCGGCGCCATTCGGACGCTAGTCGGCCGTGCAGTGCGCCAGCGAATCGCCCTCGCCCTTGCCGATCGCCACGAGCGCCCGGTAGGCCTCGTCGAGCGTCGAGACCTTCACGTCTCGCAGGCCGGCCGGCACATGGCCGACGACCTCGCCGCAGTTCGATTCGGGGGCGAGGAACCAGGTCGCGCCGTCGCGTTTCGCGCCGATCATCTTCAGCCGTATGCCGCCGATCGCGCCAACCTTGCCGTTCTTCGACATCGTGCCGGTGCCGGCGATCGTCTTGCCGCCGGTCTCGTCGTCGGCAGTGAGCTTGTCGATCAGGCCGAGCGCGTACATCATGCCGGCCGACGGGCCGCCGATGTCGTCGACGTGCATGGTCACCGTCACGCCGTCCGTGTCCACGCCGAGCTTCTTCGCGTACGCGAGCGCCGCGGCGGTCGCCGTGTCCTGCGAGGAACTCATCTCCTTGCTGCTTTTCTTCTTATACTCCTCGGCGGTCTGGCCGACCGGCACGACGGCCTCCTGCGGCATGACGGTCTGATGCGGGTCGATCCACGCGACCAGCGTCTGCGCGTTGGTGACGGGATAGCCGGGCACACCGGACGCGTTGACGGTGACGAGCAGCAGCTTGCCCTTGTCCGTGTGCGTGTCGGCTCCGGTGACGGCGATGATCGGCTTGCCGCCGGTCTCGCCGAGCACGTCGGCGGTCGGCCCGGGCCCTTCGACCGCGTACGCGCTCGGCAGGCACATGACCAGAACGGACAGCAGCACCGCGACCGTACCGGTGAAATACTTGGGGTTCAGGCCGCGGTACGGTTCCATCCACGCGCGCATCGCGCCGGCCGCACGGCGCAGCGGATTGCGCGGGGACGCGTCCCGCGTCGGCGCGGCCGGGGCCGCCGCATCGTCCGGACCGGTCGGCGTAGCCTCGCCGTCCTCTATGCCTTCGGCGTGAGACTGGCGTTTCTGGTGCATTATCGGCATACCTCCCATACTATGGAACCAACCGAACGTTAACACATGAGGCAGGGAACGGACTATGGACGACAACGCAATCCACCAGTGGCTGATCGAATGCTTCGGCCCGATCCAGGGCGAGATGGCCTACAAGCAGCTCGAGAACTTGCCGGAGCCGATCCGCGAGCAGCTGATGAGCCAGGATCCGAGCAAGCTGCCCAAGCCGTCCGAAGTGCAGTCGCTGATGCAGGCGTTCACCGCGGGCGGGCTCAATTCTGTGAGCGACATGCAGCAGACGGTCGCGGCGGGGCCGATCAACGTCAAGCTGGCGAAGTCGATCGCCCTGCAGCAGGCCAACGGCGAGGGCTCGCAGTCGACGGTGAGCGCGGTGATCGGCGAGGCCGCGCGCCGCGCGATGAGCGAGGCGAACCTGTGGCTGGACACGGCGTGCGAGATGGATCCGGCGTCCGGCGAGCCGCAGGTGCTCACGCGCGCCGGCTGGGTCGAGGGCACGATCGACGCGTGGGCGAAGTTCGCGGCCCCCGTGGCCGAGTCGATGAACAACGCGCTCGCCTCGGTGATCTCGGAGCGGCTCGGCGACGCGTTCAACGGCGAGATCTCGGGCATGTTCGCCGGTCCGGTGCCGATTCCGATCCCGGACGGCATGAAGGATCCGGCGCAGCTGATCAAGCTGCTGGGCAACACGTCGTTCGCGATGCAGCTCGGCCAGGCGGCCGGCAAGCTGTCGCACGAGGTGCACGGCAGCTTCGATCAGGGCATCGCGCTGCTGTCGAATCCGGCGGGCGGCCTGATCGCGCAGAACGTCGAGGAGTACGCGAAGTCGCTGGACATTCCGACCGACGAGGTGATGTCTTTCCTCGCATTGCGCGAGATGGCGCACGCGCGCCTGTTCGCGTCGGTGCCGTGGCTGATGCCTCGCTTCGAGGCGTTGATCGGCAAGTACGCGCGCGGCGTGGACATCGATCTGGATGCGATGGAGGAGCAGCTGCGCGAGGCGACGGCGATGGATCCGGAGGCGATCTCCGGCGCGGTGAACCTGACGAAGGTCGGTATTGCGGATACTCCGGAGCAGAAGGAGGCGCTCGCCTCGTTGGAGACGATGCTGGCGTTGGTCGAAGGCTGGGTCGATTGCGTGACGTGGCGTGCCGGCATGGCCCATATTCCGCATATCGAACAGCTGCGTGAGATGATGCGCCGCGAGCGTGCGATCGGCGGTCCGGCGGAGCGCACGTTCGAGTCGCTGCTTGGACTGGAACTACGTCCGAAGCGGATGCGCGAGGCCGCGGCCGTGTGGGAGCGACTCGGCGCCGCGGAAGGCCCGGAGGCGCGCGACGCGAAATGGTCGCACCCCGATCTGCTGCCGGCCCTGCCCGACGACGACGCAGCGAAGTCCGGCCCGATGACCGCCGCGTCCGGCACTTCCGGCACTTCCGGCGATACCAGTGCCGGTTCCGGCGCAGGCACCCCGGCCGCCGCCGGCGAGGGGACCGCCGCCGACTCCGACGACGCCTCCGCGCATCCCGCCGGCGCAGCCCCCTCCGAAGCGTCGTCCTCCGCGTCCGGCGCCTCCCCCACCGGAGGCATCGACTGGGACGCCGAGCTCACCAAGCTCCTCGAAGAGGACGCCGGCGACGACGGCTCCGACGGAACACCGGACGGCTCCTCCCCCTCCGACAACTAACCCTCTTCTCGTCTCTACACCGCCACACTCTCGGAATCGCGCTTCGCGCGATTCCGTTATGGCGATTCCATACAATCCGCTACACCACGAACCGGCTGGGCACCCGGCCTCGGGAGTCGGCGTCGCCGTTTTTGGTGACGGCGTAGGACAGGTGGAGCGTGTCCTCGGCGCGCGTGACGGCCACGTACATGAGCCGGCGTTCCTCCTCCAGCTCGTCGCCGGCGTTCGGCGAGCCGAACGGGATCAGCCCCTCCGAGCATCCGATCAGGAACACGTGCTTGAATTCCAGACCCTTGGATGCGTGGATCGTCGAAATCGTCACCGCCCCCGTCTTCGCGCCCACCTTTGCGGCGACCTCACGCGCGGCCCCCGCGTCATCGCCGCCGGCCGCGTCGATCAGCATCTGCCGTTCCACAGCGTGGTCGTCGACGAGCGCGGCCCCCTCCCAACCGGAGTCGCGACGCACGCGGTAACGCAGCCCGGCCTGGCGCAACGCCGCGCAGCACACGTTCTGCTGCGCGTTGATGCGCGTCAGGATCGCGCAGTCCGACGGCGAGACGCCGCGCGCGACGAGCCGCATGATGCGCGAGGCCACGCCCTTCGCCTCGTCCTCGTCGCTCATGTACCGCGTGCGTTCGATGCGCGCCCCCGTCTCGCGCGCGGAGACGAGCCTGAGATAATCCGTGCGGTCGGGCGACTTGGCGAGCACCTGGTTCGCGTATCGCACGATCTGCGGCGTGGAACGGTAGTCGGTGTTCAGGCTCACGTCGGCGGCGAGCGGGCCGAACTGGTCGGGGAAGGCGAGCAGGTCGTAGCTGCTGGCCCCGGCGAACGAGTAGATGGTCTGCGCGGGGTCGCCGACCACGCAGATGTCGCGGTTGCGCTCCCCCAGCCACAGCGTGAGCAGCCGGTGCTGCAGCGGCGAGACGTCCTGGTATTCGTCGACGGTGATCCAGCGCAGGTTGCGGCGGATGTCGGCCGCGATCTCGTCGAAGTCGTCGAGGATGTGGCAGTCGATGAGCAGGATGTCGTCGAAGTCGATGAGTCCGTGCGCGGTCTTCTCCTGCTCGTAGCAGGCGTATGCGTCGGCGAACTGCCGCGGGTCGAGTCCGGCCGGCGGCTGGCGGTGCGTGGCCGCGGTCACGCGCGGGTAGTCGTCGGGCGCGACGAGCGAGATCTTGCACCAGTTGATTTCGGCCTGCACGTCGCGTACGGCGGCAACGTCCGTCTCGACGCCGTCACGGCTGCGCTGCATGGCCTGCGCGACGATGCGCTGCAGTTCGCCGGGTTCGCCGGCGATGCGCGGCATGGGCGCGTCGCAGATGTCCTCCCACGCGTTCCTGACCTGCCGGAGCGCGGCGGAGTGGAAGGTCGCGGCAGTCACCGACCCGCCGACGCCGAGTCCGGCGATGCGCGTGCGCATTTCGGCGGCGGCCTTGACGGAGAAGGTGACGGCGAGCACGCCGGCCGGATCCCATTCGCCGCGCGCGCACGCGTAGGCGATGCGGCGCGTGACGGTGCGCGTCTTGCCGGCGCCCGCGCCCGCGATGATGCGCACGGGCCCGTGCAGCGTGGTCGCCGCACGCCGCTGCGCCTCGTCGAGTCCCTCAAGGATGCCTTCCGCCGATGTCGTCATGCGCCCATTGTGCCAGCCGCGGCGGAAGAGCCGATGCGCGGCCGGACGTCGTGCGGGTGGCGGGGAATGTCCGGGGACCGGTCCGACGGTTTGCCGGCGGGTCGAAGGATGACATGTCGGGCCGCTTTCCGACACGGTTTGAGCGGCGCATGTATTAGGGTTGAACTGTGACTGAACGAAGCAAGCTCATGCTGGCGGCCCTGACCTCCGCCGCCATGCCCAACATCGCCGTCGCGGGAGTGCGAGGCGACGACCAGACCAGCGCCACCGACGAGGAGAGCGGCATCGATCATGCCGTGGTGCAGGACGCGGCGGGACGCCTGTACGACGTGTTCGCCTCCGACACCGACGCGGGACGCAAGCGTCTGGCGGGCCGTGTGCGCGCCGCGCGCACGCTGGCCGAGGCCCGCGAGCCGGGCGGCCTGGGGTTTGCGCTTGACCGGGTGCTCGCGTTCGAGGCGGGCGCGAAGAAGGACGGCCCGACCGGGGAGACGGCCGTGATGGTGCTGGTGCACCGCGACGGCCAGGCCCGTAATCTTGACCTGCTCACGTTCGACGACTGCGCGGCGATCGGCACGGCGATCGGCGCGATCCACCGTCTGGCGCCGTCGAGCGTGCAGTCGGCCGGCTATCCGATCTTCGTGACCTCGCAGATCCGCGGGCAGCTGACCGCGTGGATCACGCGGCTGAAGGCCGCCGGGCACATTCCGCCGGAGATCACCGACAGTTGGGCGCGCATCCTCGGCACGGAGGGCCTGTGGTCGTTCAACACGTGCTTCGTGCACGGCGGGTTCGACGACGGCGACGTGCTGTATTCGGGCTCGACGATCACCGCGGTCACGAACTGGCAGAACATGCAGGTGAACGATCCGGCACGCGATCTGGCGTGGATCTTCGCCAAGCTGGACGAGGAGCACCGCAACGCCGTGCTTGCCGCATACGGCCGCATGATGGGCGCGCGTCTGGACGACCTGATCATGCTGCGCGCGAACCTGTGGCTGCAGATGGAGCAGGTGGGCGATTTCATCCAGGCGATCAACCGCGCCGACAACGTGAAGATCATGCAGTTCAAGGCGCAGGTCGACCGGCTGGCGCACCAGCTGGGCATCGTCACGCAGCGTACGAAGGCCGCTTCGGCCGCGTCCTCGCGTCCGTCGGGCGGAGACGCGCAGTCGAAGCCGTCGACGATCACCGTCGGCACGCTGCTGCACGAGGGCGAGCGTCGCCGCGCGGCCGCGCAGGACGCACGGCAGGCCGGACAGCCTGCCGCCGGAACGTCGCCGGTCGCCGACGATACCGCGCAGACGACGGTCCCGTCGCGCACGTTCGCGCCGGCCGGCATGCCGTACGCCGGCGAGGGCACGGATCCCGATTCGACCGGCGACATGGACCGCACCGGATCGTCCGACGTGGTCGCCGCCGCCGACGAGACCGCGGATCGCACGCCGACGTCGATGCCGTCCGCCGACGGCCGACCATCGACGTCTCCGACGGTCGTCGTCTCGCGCGCCGAAGTGCAGGCGATGATGGCCAGCATCGCCGACGAACTGTCCGACGAGGCGGGCGGGTCGCATACGACTCCGGACGCGGCGCAGCCGCAGTACGGGCAGCAGTCGTACGCGGGACAGTCCGCATCCGCGCAGGTTCCGCCGTCCGACGACACGGCGTCGTCGCAGTATCCCGCGGCATACGCGGCGCAGAACGGGCAGATGCAGCAGACCGAGGTTCCGGAGGCGCAGTATCCGGCACAGACGAACTATACGGAGTATCCGTCGGCCGTGGATTCAACCGATTACACGATGCAGGCCGATCCGGCCGCGCAGACCATCCTGATCCCGCTGCTCGAGCAGGAGGAGCGGGCCATGCGCGACGCGCAGATGGGCCTGGCGACGCGCACCGGCATGCATCCGGCCGCTCCCGGCGGCGATGTGAATCCGGCGAGCGGCGTCACCATGCCGGTTTCGTACGCGCCGACCGGCTCCGCGCAGATCACGACGGTCCCGTCCGACGGCGGCCCGACCGCCGACGCGGCGAACGGCACCGACTATGATGACGACGACACCGGGGAGACCACGCCGAAAGCGTAACGTTTGCGTGCCGGGCGCCCGTTGCGTCGGGCGGCTGGCAGAATGGACGTATTCGGACCAATCCAGCGAACGCCGGCAGCACGCCGGCGACGCACAAGACAAGGAGCACTCATGGATATCGAACTGGGCATCCGCAATGTGGCGCGCACCGTCACGTTCAGCACCGAGCAGGACGCCGACGAGGTGAACGCGGTGATCGGCAAGGCCGTCGCCGAGCATCAGCCGATCGAACTGACCGACGACAAGGGCCGTCGCATCATCGTGCCGGCCGACGCGCTCGGCTATGCGATCGTCGGCTCGGAAACCAAGCACGCCGTCGGCTTCGGCGCGCTCTGATCCTCCTCATGGCAACAGCAGGGGCCGGCCTCGTCACCAGAGGACCGGCCCCTTTCCCATGCCTGCCGTGCCTGTGCGGGTCACTTCCACAACGGAATCGCGCCTCGGCGGACGATTTCGGCCACCGTGGCCTCGTCGGTGAGGTTTTCGCCGAGCGCGTTCGGCTTGCCCCTGCCATGCCAGTCGGAGCCTCCGGTCACCAGCAAGTTGCATCGACGGGCGAGCTCCAGCAACCGTTCCCGCTGTTCGGACGGATTGCCCCGATGCCACACTTCCAGCCCGTCAAGGCCCTCGTCGACCAACCGCAGGATCTGCTCGTCGGACAGGAGCCGCGGATTACGGCTCAGATCGCCCGGATGCGCGATCACGGTCACGCCGCCGGCCTCCCCCACCGCCCTGACGACTTCATGGGTGCTGGGCGAGGGCGTGGGAATATAGTATTTGCTGGACGTGCTCACCACGTCGGCGAACGCCTCGGAACGCGTCTCATACACGCCTGCGGCCACGAGCGCGTCGGCGATGTGCGGCCGGCCGATCGTGGTCTTGCCGCCTTCCTTGGCCTGTTCGAGCACGCTATCCCAAGTGATCGGATAATCCTGCGACAACAGTTCGACCATGCGGCGCACGCGCTTGAGCCGCGAGGCGCGCGTGTTGGCGAACAGCTCGCAGATGTGCCGGTTGCGCGGATCGTATTGGAACGCGAGCATGTGCACGGAGATGCGCTCGTCTTCCGCAGTGATTTCGGTGCCACGCAGCAGGGGCATTCCGACGGCATGCGCGGCCTCCTGTGCGCTCGGCCAGCCGGAGGTGGTGTCGTGATCCGAAATGCCTACTCCCGCAAGGCTTCGGTCCTTGGCCTGCACGACGAGCGTGGCCGGCGTCTCCGTGCCGTCGGAGAACACCGTATGGCAGTGCAGATCCCAGCCGGAACGCGGCGGAGCGGAGGGAATGTCAACGCGAGTCATACCAACCATCGTAATCGGCGTATGGGCTGAGACATACCGGAGATACCGGAGATACCGGAGATACCGGAGATACCGGAGACATACCGGTTTCAGGCCGTTCGTCCTGCGACGTACGCAAGACGTACGCGACATGCACGGTCCGTCCAGCGAACACGGCGCACCCATCCGCACCCGGCACGCACGCAATTCCACCCCACGCGCACTGCCAACCTTGTCATACAATGGGCGTTGCAGTTCGCGGATCGCCGCACGGCACGCCGCCGTACGCCGGCCGCCACAGAAGCGTCGCGCGGGCTATACCGCGCCCGCCGACCGAAGGGAGCAACCATGAGCACACACAGCAGCGAGCCGGACGTCGCCGAACCCGTTGTCGAATCCGCCGTCGACGAGCCCCGCGGATGGCGTCACGGGGCGACGTGGACGTATCTGGTCATGCTGGCCGCCTCCGCGGTCGCGCTCGTCGTCTCGTTCGTGCTCAGCGCGGAGACGCTGCAGCTGGCGCGCAACCCGAACCAGATCCTCGACTGCGACATCAACAGCGTGCTCTCCTGCTCGACGGTCGCCCAGTCGTGGCAGTCGGAAATCGTCAAGTTCGCCGGACTGAGCTATCCGAACGCGTTCTTCGGCATCGCCGCCGAAAGCGTGTTCGTCACGGTCGCCGTGATCGGGCTGGCGCGCGTGCGCGTGCCGCGCTGGTTCGCCGCGTGCACGTGGCTGGGCGGGCTCGCCGCGATCCTCTACTCGTATTGGCTGACCTCGCAGTCGCTGTTCGTGATCAACGCGCTGTGCCCGTGGTGCCTGGCGCTCATGTTCTCCACGACCGTGCAGTTCATGGCGCTCAGCCACGCGACCGTCACCGTGCAGGGTCTGCCCGGCAGGTCGCGCGGCCTGCTCACGTACTACCGGCTCAACTACGATCTGATGGCCGACGCGGTCTGGATCGTCGCGATCGTCGCGCTCATCATGGTCAAGGACGGCGCCGCGATCTTCGCCTGACCGTCCGACCTGACCGGCCCGCGGCCGTTACAGCAGTTCCACGCGACCGACGATCGTCGCCGCACCGGTGAGCTTCACGTCCGCGTCGCTCACGTCGACGCGCAACGTGCCGCCGCGCACGGTGATGTCCCAGTGGCTGATGCCGGTCTTCGCGCGCAACGTCACGCCGGTCGCGCACAGTCCGGTGCCGCACGAGAGTGTCTCGCCGCAGCCGCGCTCGTTGACGCGCATCGTCGCCTCGCCACGGTCGGCGGCCTCGTCCATCTCGTCGATGCGCACGAATTCGACGTTCTGATCGGACTCGAGTTCCGGCTCGACGACCGGCTTGGTCACCAGGTCCAGATCCTCGACCTGCGGCAGCGTGGCGAACGCGTCGCCGATCACGGCCACGACGTGCGGGTTGCCCATGTCGACGAACGTGCCGCGCGCGGAACCGTTCGTGCCGGGGATCGTCACGTTGAACGCGTCGATGTCGCCGATCCTCCACGCGCCCATCTCGACGCGGAACACGTCGCGGCCGAACGGCTGCACGTCGCCGAGCGAGGTCAGGATCTTCACGCCGGCGCGCGTGCCGAGGCGGAACGGATCGCCGCCGGCCGGTTCGGCGAGGCCTTCGCGCTGCGCGAACAGCGTGATCGCACGCGTACCATTGCCGCACATCTCCGCCAGCGAGCCGTCGGCGTTGCGGTAGTCCATGAACCAGTCCGCTCCCCCGGCCTCGCATGCGGCGACCTGCGCGGCGCTCAGATCGGACACGTCGCGCGGGTGGGCGAGACGGATCAGGCCGTCGCCGCCGATGCCGAAGTGGCGGTCGCACAGGAAACGCACCTCGTCCGGCGTGGGTTCGTAGTCGCCGGTCGGGTCGGTGTAGACGACGAAATCATTGCCCGTGGCGTGGGCCTTGTACACGATTTGCGGAATGCTCATGCCGTTCACTCTACCGCGCGCCGCGCCGGAGTACGCTAGGGAACGGCTGAGATTTCAGGGAATGGAAAGGAACGGCGGCTATGGCTTCGACGGCACCGATCGGCGTGTTTGATTCCGGATTGGGCGGCATCTCCGTGGCGCGGCAGATCGCGCGGGACATGCCGAACGAGCATGTGCTGTATTTCGGCGATTCGGCGAACGCGCCGTACGGCACGAAGACGCCGGAACAGGTGCGCGCACTGAGTTTCGCGATCGTGGAACGGTTCGTGAAACAGGGCGTCAAGGCGGTGGTGATCGCATGCAACACGGCCACGTCGGCCGCGGTGAACGACCTGCGCGAGGCGTATGAGATTCCGATCATCGGCATGGAGCCGGCGCTCAAGATCGCGTGCGACCGCGGCGACGTGCCGTCCGACCCGCATCATATTCCGCAGCGCGTGATCGTCGCGGCCACGCCGCTCACGTTGCGCGAGCGCAAGTTCGCGAAGCTGATGGACCGTTTCGATTCGGACAACGAGATCTACAAGGAGCCGTGCCCGGATCTGGTGGAGATCGTCGAGTCGGGCCGGCTCGGCGACCATGATCTGGTGATGCGCACGCTGCACGGCTATTTCGACCAGTACGATCTGGACCGCATCGATTCGGTGGTGCTCGGCTGCACGCATTTCGTGTTCTACCGCGATTATTTCCGCGAACTGCTGCCGGAGCGCGCGGCGATCATCGACGGCAACGAGGGCACGGTACGGCATTTGGGCGTGGTGCTCGAATCACTCGGCAAGCTGGCCCCCGAGGATGCGGCCGGCCGTGTCGAACTCGCCAATTCGGATCCGAGCGACCGCATCGCCGCCCTGTCACGCGAGCTGCTGGAGCGGTAGAACGCAGCCCGGCCGTACAAACACCTCCGGAAGTATGGTAAAGCCGGAGGCCACCGTGCAATATCGGCTTGTTTTCGAGCGTATCTTGCAGTTGTCGGTACTTGTGTGATGTAGACGGAGCTTGTTCGAGGAACCGACCCTTGGAATTCCGCCGTTTTCCATGATGGCATCTGCCCCGCTGCCACATACAGGTACAGACAACTGCAAGATGCACTCGAAAACAGGCCAATCACACACCACGGATCGCAGACGCAACACAGACGCCCCCCCCCCCCAATCTGAAGAGCGCGTAAACGGATGTGGACAGACGGGCGGGGCATCTGCCTCAGACGCGCTTCGACTGATACGATGGGAAGCACGAGTCGGAGCCGAAGGCGGCTCCGACGTTATTGGAAGGGGAAAGGCCATGCCCGGTCTCATCATCGCCGGCATCGTGCTCATCGTCGTCATCATCATCCTGTGCGCGGCGATCTTCGTCGTGCCGCAGCAGCAGGCGTACATCATCGAACGATTCGGCAAATTCCACAAGGTGCAGTTCGCCGGCATCCACCTGCGGATCCCGCTCGTCGATCACATCGCCACCAAAACCAACATGCGCGTCTCCCAGCTCAACGTACAGCTGGAAACCAAGACGCTCGACAACGTGTTCGTGACCGTCGTCGCCTCCACGCAGTTCCGCGTGAACGCCGAGAACGTGGCCACCGCATACTACGAGCTGCGCGACCCGGCCGGACAGCTGCGCTCCTACATGGAGGACGCGCTGCGTTCCGCCATCCCGGCCCTCTCCCTCGACGACGCGTTCGCCCGCAAGGACGACGTCGCGTTCGACGTGCAGAAGACCGTCGGCAACGAGATGGCGCGCTTCGGCTTCACCGTCGTCAAGACCCTGATCACCGCGATCGACCCGAGCCCGCAGGTCAAGAACGCGATGGACTCCATCAACGCCGCCCAGCGCGAGAAGGAGGCCACCCGCCAGCGCGCCGAGGCCCAGCGCATCCAGATCGAGACGCAGGCCGCCGCCGAGGCCGAGAAGACCCGCCTGCAGGGCGAAGGCCAGGCGAACTACCGCCGCGAGATCGCCAACGGCATCGTCGACCAGATCAAGAGCCTGCAGGCCGTGGGCATGAACATCAACGACGTGAACAACGTCGTGCTGTTCAACCAGTACCTCGATGTGATGCGGTCCCTGTCCGAGTCGAAGAACGCGAAGACCGTCGTGCTGCCGAGCGCCACGCCCGGCGGTTACGAGACGCTGTATCGTCAGATCACCGAGGCGATGCTCACCGCCAACGAGACCAAGCCCGCCGACTCGGCCGCGCCGACCGGCCCGGCATCCGCACGCTAGCCCGCCGCGCGATAATCCGCACAAGTCCCGGCCTACAATAGGCCGTATGAGCAAGAAAGTCATCATCAACTGCCTGCCGCTGACCGACGAGGAGCGGCAGGCATTTTCTATGGCCACGGCCGGCACCGACGTGCGTCAGGAGTTCGTCGGCAATCCGATGCAGCGCGGCACCATGAGCTGGCAGGCCGACGTGCCGGCCGACCTGCGCGAGGCCGCCACGGCCGTGATCGGCAACATTCCGCCCGCCGACTGCGCGCAGTATCCGCATCTCGAATGGCTGCAGACGTGGAGCGCCGGCGTCGACCGGTACGTCGCGCCCGGCGTGCTTGCCGACGGCGTGCAGGTCACCAATGCGACCGGCGCGTACGGTCAGACCGTTTCCGAGCATCTGTTCGCGATGATGTGGGCGCTGATGCGCAACCTGCCGATGTACGCTCGCCAACAGGGCGAGCATCGCTGGCATGATCTCGGCCGTGCGCTCACGCCGGTCGGCGCGAACGTGCTCGTCATCGGCACCGGCGACATCGGCTCGCATTTCGCGACGTTGTGCAAGGCGGTCGGCGCGCATACGATTGGCGTGCGACGCGACGCGAGCCGTCCGGCCGACGGCATCGACGAAATGCACGGTTTCGACGAACTCGATACGCTCCTGCCCGACGCGGACGTGATCGCGCTCGCCGTGCCCGCCGCGCCCGACACGACGCATCTGATCGACGGTCGACGATTGACCATGATGAAGTCCACGGCGATCCTGCTCAACGCGGGCCGCGGCAACGCCATCGACCCGCGCGCCCTCGCCCGCGCGCTCGCCGAGGACCAGCTGCACGGCGCGGGCCTCGATGTGACCGAACCGGAGCCGCTGCCGGCCTCGAGCCCGCTGTGGGACGAGCCGCACTGCCTGATCACGCCGCACGTGGCGGGCGGCAATCATCTGGCCGTCACCGAGGACCGCATCGTCGCGATCGCGCTTGACAACGTACGCCGGTATGCGCACGGCGAGCCGTTGGCGAATCGGCGGAAGTAGTGTTGCGGATGGTTGCGGATCGTGGTTCGTTGAGCGTCCGTATGGGCGCTCGAATGATGGTTCGATGAGAGAGAAGAGGGATGATGACGAGCGGCTCCGGCCATGATGATGACAGCGTTCGCGTTCACGCCCTCGTCACCGGCATGGTGCAGGGCGTGGGATTCCGGTATTCCACGGTCGAACAGGCGCGCAGGCTCGGCCTTGCCGGTTGGGTGCGCAACCGGTTCGACGGTTCGGTCGAGGTCGAGGCGCAGGGAGGCCGCGCCAAGGTCGCGCAACTGATCTCATGGCTCAAGGTCGGCCCGCGCTGGGCTCATGTCGAACAGGTGGAGGTCAGATCGATTCCCGTTACGGCGGAGCGCGGCGCGTTTCGGGTCTGCGGCGACCGGTAGTTGCCGCCGCGAGATGCTGAGACGCATCGCCGGTGCAAGGATTCCGGGGAATCAGGCCCTTCCTCCCGGAATCCTTGCGCTAAGACACCCCCAGCACAACTATTCCGGGAAACGACTGCCGTCAGCTCGCCAAAAAGGCGGGAATCGCCTCGGCCGCCGCATACCCGGCTCGGTACATGCGCTCGAGTCCCTCGAACGACTTGGACAACGTGGACAGACCGTACAGACTCTCCGGCGCAAGGATGAGCACGCGCCCGTCCCGCTCGTACTCCTTGGCCAGCGCCACCTCGTCGTTGTACGTCTGGTAGCGGTTGAGCAGCCGTTCGGCCGCCGCCGGATACGTGCGGCGCAGGATGCGCGCCGGCGCGATGTCCTTCTTCTGTTCGCGCAGCACGTCCTTGAGTCGGGTGAGTACCACGACCACGCGGTCGTAGCCGTCGTCGAGCGCCTTCTGCACGGGCACCGGGTCGGCGATGCCGCCGTCGAAATACGGCACCCCGTCGATCACGTATGGCTCGCACGCGACCGGCACCGCGCTCGACGCCTTCATGATGTCGAAATCGTCGTAGTGCACGTCCGACTTGTCGAAGTACTTGGTCGAACCGTCCAGCGCATTGCACGCGACGACCGTGAACCCGGTCGGGTTCGCCTCGAACGCCTCGAAATCGACCGGGTATTCGCCGTCGTGGTTGCTCAGCGTGCCGTACACGTAGTCGAGGTTCGCGAAATTGTGGTTTTTGACGAACGAGTCGAAGCTTGCGTACTCCTTGCGGAACGCGTACTCCGTGTAGAACTTGTGATTGCGGCCGTGCTGGCGCGCGATGAACGAGACCATGTTCGCGCTGCCGGCCGAAACGCCGTAGCAGTGGTCGAAGTCGATGCCGTCCTCCTGGCAGCGGTCCATGACGCCCGCGCCGAAGATCGCGCGGAATCCGCCGCCCACGTCGATCAGCGCGGTCTTGTGCGATTGCGATGCTCCCGTAGATTCCATGAAACCCCTCTTTCGCGAATGCGTCATGCGATACGCGTTCGAGCTTACGCGCGCAGTCGGGACATCGCAGCCGGTTGCGCACGACCTTGTACGGATCCGAAGGATTCGTCTATTTTTCAAGTCCGGACTGGACCGTGACGGCGCGCAGTTGGCGGCGCAGTTCGGCGATCTCACGTTCGAGCGAGTCGATGTAGTTGACCTGCTGCACGATGAGACGGTTGCGCACGTCGTCGTCGAGCGGATCCGCGACCGTCGACGTCGGGTTGCCGTGTGCCGACGATGCGTCCGGTGCGTTCGATGCCACGGATGTCACGGATGACGCAGTTCCGGCGGATGTTGTTGCGGACGCTGCGGCGGACGTTGCGGTTTTCGTGGACACCGCCGTTGCCGGACATGCTGCGGTCTCCGACGATTGCGATGACGTCGCGGACGACGACACGACCGGTGACGTCGCGACTGTGCCGATGACGGTTACATCGTCGACGTCGGCGAGGATGCCGTCACGTTCGGCTTTCCACCGGGCCACGCAGCGGTCGATGCGTTTGCGTCCGATGAGTTCCGGAGTGAGACCGGCCTCGCGGAACAGGTCGACCGGCCGCTCCCCGCGCAGATACCGCGCAAGGCAGTCCCGTTTGAACGCGCGCGTATACGTGATCCGCGTCTCCGTGGCGTTCGCCACCACCGGCAACGACGCCAAATACCGCACCTCATCCGAGGTGAACACCGTTCTGCTCATCTCATACCCATAAAAATCCGAAACGTAACCCTTCCCCGGCATCCTCCGGCGAAGGGCTCCCGGCGTAGGCCGGGTAGTAAAGGAGGGAGAGGGCAAGCCCCGTTCACAGGACTTGTCCTCTCCCCCATCGCAAGACGCCATCCCTCAGAAATCCAACGATTCCGAATCAGACGTCTTGCGCATCACCGACGTCACGCCATGGTCAGCGCCATCTTGGTCCTGCGCGACCACACGAACACCAACGCCGCGCCGCCCGCAAGCACCAGTCCGATCACGCCGAACAGGATGATGCCGGCGCCACCGGTAAGCGGCAGCTCCGTCACGTTCTTCACGTTAACGACCGTGTACTGGAACTCAGGAGCGGTCTGATTGTCTCCCTGCGACACCAGATTCCAGAGGTCTCCGGACGGCGAGCTGAAGCTGACCTGGGTCATCATATGGTCACCCCATTCGCTGGCCGAGTCCGGCATGGTGGAACCATCACGCTCATATTCCGGGTTGATGGTGAAACTGAACGACGGCATGAGCGTGCTCTGATAGCCACTCGGCGGTGCGACCTCGATCACGGTATACGTTCCGGCATCAAGACCGTCAAGACCTTCGATCATGCCATTGGCATCGGAAACGAAATGTGTCGCCTGTTCCTTATCGACATGAGCCCATTCGAATCCGTCCTTGCCAACGGTCCGCTTCTGCAGATACAGCCGATCAGGCCCCTGTACGATGAATTCAGCGCCAGCAAGCGGCTTCTTGGTTTCCTTGTCGATCTTCTTGATTTGGAACTTGAACGTGTACACGTTCACTTCACCGCCAGGAGTAGTGGTCTTATCGCTGACGTCTTCAGGATTGTTCGAATAGACCAGATCGACTTTGTTTGGATTGCCGAGAGCATTGCCGGGAGCACTGATGACGGCCTGTTTGTTCAGCGTGGCGGTGATGATGACCGTCACCGTTGCACCACCATCCATCAGCTCAGTGGCATTGTTCGTCTCATTCACGTAATTGGACAAGTCAATCACGATCTTGGTGCCAGCTTTGCCATTGACATCCGACACCTGGTGGTTAGGCTGCTGTGCATCGTACGTCACGCCTTCATACGTAACGGTGTAATCACCTTTGTGCTCATCGGTTGTATCAGTACCGACTTGCTGCAACGTGGTGGGAGTCATCTTTCCGGTACCGACTTTAACCGACACGACTTTGTCGAACGTCAGACCCTGACTCATCGTATCGACGATCTGATAAACACGTCCCGGCTTGTCATATCCGGTATATGACGGCAGCGTGGAAGTCAATTCATAGGTGATGGTGTCACCGATTGAATAATCAGGCTTCGTCTGGGACACATATCCATCTCCTGAAGGCTTCACGACTTGCTTATGAATAGGCAAAGTCTGATTCTTCATCTGGATTTCACCAGTGGACAGCTCCTTGACTGTTTCCTTAACCTTGATCTTCAATGCCGTGCCGACAACCATGCGCAGCGAGTTCGACCATGTTGCATTATCCGCCGACGAAGTGGTGTCAACGATCAGATAGATACCTGCCGGCAATCCACTGATAACGTAGGACGGATCGTTCTCATCTTCCGGCGTATAGTTCGACGGTATGGTGACGGTCTTCATCGGCGTGCTCAGCTTAGTGATATCCAAAGCCTCCGCCAGCTTACGAGTGATGCCAAACCAAGGAGACGTAGGACTCTGGTCAATACGACCATTCGTATCAGTGTCGGCCTCGGTCAGATCAGGTTGAGCGGCCCAAGCAAACGGATCATCGTCACGATAGGTCTTCGGAGTACCATCATCATTCCATTCGGTGGCGTACTGATCATCTGCCGAAGCATTATCCTTCGTCGCCACAGCCATAGCGCGGCGGATTTCATCATACTTGTTGGACGTATACGAAGAATCATATGGACGGCTGGACGTCTGCAATTCAATTGTTTCCGAACCGGAAACAGGCACGTACCAAGCAAGATCATACAAAGCGAATGTATGTCCCTGGAATTGTTCCGCTTTATCGGCTTTGATGGTCAGGGTCGTGCCAAGAACCGGCAGCTTTTCGTTAGTGGTCGCGCCGTCGACGGTCGTACCTTCATTGCCCGTGGCTTCGTCGGCAAATGCTGATCCGACCCCCAGCGTCAGACCGCCCAACAGGGTGGCTGCGGCGGCTAGGCCGGCGAATAGTTTCCTCAATCTCATGAGAAACCTCTTTCTGTTTCTTTCTTCTTCTGTTGATGTGTTGCTTGGGCGAGGCACGGATTCATCAATCCGATTCCCGCAAAATCCTTGTGCTTGTAATTGGCAGGCTTCGCCGCACACTAGGGGACTCCAATCGGGCCATAAGCGGTCATGCGATCACCGCCTTGCGCCGGCGATACTCGTTCGACAGCGCCAGCACCAACGCCGCCGCGGCCACGAATCCTCCGCCGACCCACATCCAGTCACGATCGTCCCATCCGCCGGTCAGCGGCAGCACATCCGTCGCCTTTGCGTTCGGGATGCAGTTCGTGCCGCCTACGCTCTTCACGCAAGCTTCATCAAGGTCCAGCGACGATTCCGACTTACGCGCACCGATATTGAACACGTACTCCTTCGGGGATTTCAGATATCCACTGGGAGCCTTGGTTTCCTTGAGCACATACTGGTAGCGGATGCCCTGCTCGGCCTGCTTGTCGGTCGGCCGCTGCAGTCCGGAGACCCGCAATTGACCCATCGCGTTATCGAGATCGTTGTAATACTGTTTCGTCGCATCTCCGTCGGTTTCGTCAGCTGTCTGCAGACCAGTGGCCTGGCTATCGCACGGATTCGTCGAACTCTGCTTGGACAAGCAGTCGACAACCGTCGCGGTGACCGATTCCAGATCGACCGGTGCGTCCGTCGCAGCACCGTTATCGGCGTCCACAAGCACGGCGACCGGCCCGGTGATCGTCCATTCGGTCGCCTCCTGATCGAGGATCGCACCGCTGTCCTTCGCGGTCTTCTTCCATGCGATCTGCGGCAACGTGTTCGTGATGTCCGTGACGGTGGTCTTCGTACCAATTTTCGTCAGCGGCACCACGGTCTGTGTCTTGTCCGCATTCGCCTCAGGAATCGTGAATTCGTACCGGTCTCCTTCTTCGGGATTCCAGTATCCCCCTTCAGGGATAACGGTTTCCTGCAACAGGTATTTGCCGGGGTCGAGTCCGCTGATGTTGAATTTGCCGACGTCGTTGGAGTGGTCGGCAAGGTATTCGCCCTTATTCTTCTGATTCGCGCAGTCGATGTCCTTGTCCGTGACCTTGACGCAATCCTGTACGATCCAGCGGGACTTGGTGTCCAGTATGTCCTCGCCGTCGCCTCCCTGCACGTATTTGGTCACGGTCCATTCGGAGTACGCCAGTTTCGCACCAGTGTTGGCGTCGATCTTACTCCACGAAACACCAGGCAGCACTTCGTCGGGAATGTTGATATCCGTATCGGTGAAGCCCTTATCCGTATCCTGCGTGACGCCGTCGCTGACGAGCGGTATCCATTTCGCCGGACCACTGATGATCTGGAACTTGTATTCGTTCGTATTCAACGCATAGCCGGTCGGCGACACGCGCTCCTTGACGGTGTACGTGCCCGGCGCGAGATTGTTCAGATCGAAGCCGCCACCGACAGGATTGTTATCGAAACCGACGTACGTGGTACCGGTGCCGGTGTCGTCGATAACAACCGCGGATAGTGTGACAGACGTGAACGAGACGGTCACAATACCATTGGTCTTAGTCGCGGAATAATCCTTGAATGTCGGAGCCCAGCAACGACCGGCCTTGTACCCGGAGTCGAACGTGACCTTGCCGTCCTCGTCAGTCGTAGCAGAGCACAGCGTCGGATAATAGTCGACGTTGTACGGGCCAGCGACACCGGACTTCTTGACAGCCGCGATCATTGCCGCTTCTTCGGTAGTAGCGGTCGACCGAACGTCGGCTGCAGCAACTTCCTTCGTTTCGGTCGTCACATCCCATTGGGACCCGGACAGTTCCTTGGACTTGTTGTCCTTATCGACCTTGCCCCACGAAACGGTGTACGGCGTGGAGAACTTCACGTCGCCGTTCGTGGCGAACGCACCACCTGACAGACGTGCTGCGTTGCCGGTGAGTATTACGGCCGCGCTGTTCAATGCATCCTTCTTGGCGGCCGTCCACTCGGCGTCGGTCATACCGTCGGCCTTGGTGGCCTTGAGAGCAATACCCGTGGCGAGGGTACCTCCGGAAGCCCCAGAGGTATTTTGGACCAGCTTGATCTCATGGACATGATCAGTGTAATTCGTGATTTTCGTATCGGCAGAACCTGTATACCGTCCACCGGTCTTGGTGACAGCGAGATTAGTGCCACCTCCATCGAGATGATGCCAGGGGTTCCAGCTATTGACATACGGCCCAACGACGATTGTGGGATCCTGATAATAATCTTGGAAACCACTTGCTTCACGCACCGGCGTGCCATCTGTGTACCACGACACCGCGGATTGGGTGCGATCAGTGAACCATGTATCCATCAACTGGAAAGTGGTCTGATTGATGCTCTTCCACGCGGGATTCATCATAGCGAAATCGTCACCCGCTTCAGTGCCGTCTCCGCCTTTGTTGGGATATTCCTTCTGGTTGTTGGTGTTCGGAATGGTCTCTCCGACTTTCCAAGTTTTCTTATGGGAATCCTTATCGTCGACCACTTCTTTAGAGACTGTTCCGTCGGCTTTGCTCGGGTCGATATCCTTATCCACCTTATTGTCGAACAGTGCGATATTGCCACCCTTGGACGCCGTACCGGTACCGGACGGGCACAGCCACAGTCCACCGCCGAAATGGCCAGCCGTGTTGCCGGTCGCTACAGCCTTAGCCACATAGGTGACACTGCCGGATTCGGTGTAGATAGCGCCGCCAAGGTAACCGGACGTATTATCGGTGAATTCGCCGCCCATGATATACGCCTTGGACGTGTATTTGCGGTCCTCCTCGGTTTCGTTGTTGTATACGACACCTTCCTGCAGAAAAACGGCACCGCCGGCACCGCCACGCAACGCGGTCTTCACAGAACCGTTCACGTTGGTTTCACGCTGTTTCACGCCTGCGTAATTGTTTTTGAAGATCGGCTTGTTGCCGTCCGCGTCGTTTTGGATCCACAGACTACCGTCCATGTAGATAGCACCGCCGCCCAGCATGTAGCCCCAGCTATTGGAGTAGTTGCCATCAAACACCACGTTGCCTTGGATGGACACCGAACTGATGCGATTGTTTGCAGACCATTTGCCTTTGCCTGCACCATCAATGCCATTGGTGTCGTTTTTAGTGCTGGTGGAATAGATGGCTCCACCGCCGCCAGCACCTCCATGGCAACCGTCCATTTCACCCTTGTCCGTATAGCACTTGTCCAGTACATCAGCAGGGAAAGTCTTGCCGTTTTTGGTAAAAATGATCGTGTTGCCATTGTCAGGAACGATGGTCAGACTGGTGCCCCCGGCTTGCGCTATCGCGCCTCCGCCGGCGCCGTAAACCTTATTCTCAGAGAACGTGCCACCCGTGATAAGGGTCGTGCCTTTATCCTGTGAAATCGCGCCACCCGTGTCATTTGCCGTATTGGCAATAAAGTTGCCACTGGAAATTTTGAGCGTACCGTTGTTGTGGATCACGCCACCTTTGGAACCGGCTGTATTGTTCTTGAACTCTCCGCCGGTGACGGTCATAGTGGCCGTATCGCTGTTCTGCATGAACACGCCTGCGGCCATGGACGAGGAATTATCAGTGAACTTGCCATTGTGCACAGTGATGTCACCGCCATTGCTGCGCACCAGACCGCCTCGTGCCGCATGGTTTTCAGTGAACGATCCGTCGTTGATGGTCAAAGCACCAGAAGATTGGAAGAACATGCCACCGCCGTCACTGGCTGAATCTTCACCGGTCGAAGTGTTTTTCGAGAATGTTCCGCCGGAGATTACCGTAACGGCAACGCTCGTATCCTGCGAAATCACGCCGCCTCTGACGGCGGTATTGCCGGCATCCTTGCCGTCAACGGCACCGCCAAATATACCGCCGGAAACAGTCAGCTTGCCTTTGTTGTGAATCACGCCGCCATTGGACCCGGATTTGTTGTTAGTGAAAGTACCGTTGGTAATGGTGACAGTGGCATTGGTGCTGTTCTGCATGAACACACCGCCGGCCATAGTTGTGGAATTGCCGTCAAACGTACCGCCGTTGATGGTGATGGTTGCCGCGGTATCGCTTTGCTCGCTGGCGATCACCGAGCCGCGTTCGGCCGCATTGCTCTTAAACGTGCCATTCTCAATGGTCAGCTTTCCGCCGGCCGTATGAAAGACGCCGCCATAGTCAGCCGTGGTCTTGATATTCTGGAACGTACCGTTGTGGACGGCGATCGTGCCGCCGTCATTAAGCGCCACAGCGCCTTTGTCGGCGGTGATGTTCTGGAACGTACCGCCGTAAATGTCCAGATTCGCGCCGGACTTCACATTGGCGAAACGACGGTTGCCCGTGTATGTGAAGTCGCCAGCTCCGTCCTGCCAATCGATATGCAGGGTGCCCGGCGAAGCGATGGCAAACACGGGATTCCCCGAGTTGCCGCCGGTGATGCCTGCACCGACCGCACCATCGGCCACGTAAAGCGTCGTTCCATTCTGCGCCGTTACGTTGATGGCGTCGTGCGTGCCGACATCGATCATGCCGGCGATGCCCACGGCATATTCTCCGGCCTCCACGCACGACTTCAACGTGTCGTAATCGGTCACGGCATCGCAGCCGGCTTCGGCGGCCCGCACTGCCGGAGCTTCGTCTGTTTCGTCGGCAGACTGGTCGGTAGTTTGGTCGGAAGACTGGTCAGTAGTCTGTTCTGAGGATTCCGAGGAGGTGTCGGAAGTTACCTGATCAGCGCTGAGGGGGGTGGGTCAGCGTTGTGGCGGAGTCGTCGGCGACGGCGACGCCGGCGTAGAGGGGTCCCAGAAGGATGGCGGTGATGAGCGCAGTGGCCTTGGTCCAACGCGCGTGCCGGTCGTTATGGTTACGACGAAAACCCATACTTCGTTTCTTCCTGATCGCTGTTGATCGAAATTGTCCTATTCTCTGGCCACCACTATAAGACCGCACCCCCGACAGAACCTTACACGTGTCAGTTTTTGGCTTGAACAAAACGGAAACCGCCATGAATCTTCCGCGGCGCATCCACATACGCGACAGCCACCAAATCCGGGCCGGCTGTCATCTCATTGCTCTCTCCGCACGAACAGGGGGGGCGCAACTGAGTCTTGTTGAGTTACGGTCTTCCCAACCCCGCCAAACGGCCGTAACTCAACAGTAGAACCACGATCCTGTTGAGTTACGGCCGTTTGAACGGTGAATGGCGGCGAATCGGCAGCGGTCTCGGCCATGCCGAGACAAACCGATCAGTACGCGCCGGCGATGGCCTGGTCGAGATCGTCGATCAGATCGTGCACATCCTCGAGGCCGATCGACAGACGCAGCAGGTTGTCGTTGACGCCCGCGGCCACGCGCCATGCGGTCGGCACCTCGCGGTGCGTGATGTTCGCCGGGTCGACGATCAGCGAGCGCGCGTCGCCGATGTTCGGCACGTAGGAGAAGATCTTCGTCCCGTCGAGGATGCGGCGCACGTTGTTCACGTCGCCGTCCACGCTGAACGAGAGGATCTGGCCGACGCCGTTCGGGAAGTACTTGGCGGCCAGCTCGAACTGCGGCGTGTTGCCGAGTCCGGAATAGTTGACCTTGACGACGTGCGGCGTGCGGGTCAGGTGCTCGGCGATGGCCGTGGCGGAGGCGACCTGGCGGCTGACGCGCTCGGGCAGCGTCTCGAGTCCGATCAGCTGCAGGTACGCGTTGAACGGGCTCTGCACCGCGCCGAACGTGCGCAGGTACTTGACGCGGATGCGCTTGATGAACGCCTCACTGCCGAACTTGCCGGCGAAGCTGCGCAGCGTGCCGTCGCCGTCGGCGATGACCTGCTCCTCGCGCGTGAACTGCGGGAAGCGGCCGTTCGTCCAGTCGAAACGGCCCGCGTCGACGATCACGCCGCCGATCGCGTTGCCGTGTCCGGTGATGCCCTTGGTGGTCGAATGCACGACGATGTCCGCGCCGAATTCGATCGGGCGCAGCAGGTACGGCGTGGGGACCGTGTTGTCGACGATGAGCGCGATGCCGTGGCGGTGCGCGAGTTCGGCGAGCGGTTCGATGTCGGTGATCTCGGTGGACGGGTTGGCGACGGTCTCCGCGTAGATCGCGCGCGTGTCCGGTCCGATGAGCGACTCGACTTCGGCCAGATCGTTGATATTGTGCGCGAAGTCGGCGTGGATGTTGAACTGCGGCAGGAAGTCGCCGAGCGCGTCGACGGATGCGCCGTACAGGTTCGTCGGGGCGATGATGCGGCCGCCGCCCTCGCCCACGCACATGAGCGCGTACGAGACGGCCGCCATGCCGCTGGACAGCGCAACCGCGCCGACGCCGCCTTCGAGGGCGGCCAGACGCCGTTCGAGGGCGTCGACGGTCGGGTTGGCGACACGCGAGTATTCGAAGCCGGGGAGGTCTCCGGCGGCGAGCGCGCGGCCACGGGCGGCGTCCTCCAGATCGAACGCGGCGGAGGCGTAGATCGGCACGCTCACCGCGTCCGCATTGTTCCGGCGGCTGTAGCCGGCATGGATGGCCTGGGTGGCGAAGCGTTGGCTCGCGGCTTGGGACGACATGGATTGCTCCCTTTCTTCGGATCGGCGGGACTCCCGGGCGGGGACGCCCGGATGGGTTTCGCCGACGGCAAAACGACAAACTGTGGTTCAGTCTAGAGAATCGTACGCCTCGACACGGGTTGAACGATACAACCTTTTCTTATGACGGGCTCTTACTCCGGGCGAGGAGCGATCAGTATTCGAACGCGGGCACGTAGCCGTTCTTGAACTGGGAGTTGAGCACCTCGGCGACCTCCTTGGTCTGGTAGGCGGCGAGCACGTCCTTGTATTCCTGCTTGTCCTTGTCGGCGGTGCGGGCCACGAGCACGTTCACCCACTGGGAGTCCTTGCCCTTGTAGTCGAGGTCCGGGTTGAAGATCGCGTCCTTGGTCGGGTCCATGTCGTGGTCGAGCACCGCGTACACGTTGATCACGCCGGCGTCGTAGTCCTTGAGCAGGTTCGGGATCTGGTTGACGTCCACCTCGTCGATGACCAGGTTCTTCGGGTTGTCCGTGATGTCGTTCTTGGTCGGGTACTGCGAGTCGCTCGGCTTGGTGACGGTGAGCAGGCCGGCCTGCTGGAGCACCTCGAGCGCGTGGCCGCCGTTCGCCGGGTTGTTCGGGATGGCGATCTTGGCACCGTCCGGGATCTGGTCGGGGCTCGTGTACTTGTCGGAGTACAGGTTGAGGCGGGAGATGTACAGGTCGCCTATGGCGGACAGCTTGTACCCGTTCGTCTTGACCTGCGTGGCGAAGAAGTTCTTGTTCTGGAAGGCGTTCAGGTCGATCTCGCCGTCGTCGACGGCCTGGTTGGCCAGGCCGGAGCCGCCCTGGAACGTGACGGTTTCGACCTTGATGTTCTTGCCTTCCTTGTCGAGGATCTCGTTGACCTTGTCCCAGACCTGGTTGTCGGCCTCGGTGACGATGCCGACCTTGACGACGGTCTTGGCGGTCTCGTCCTGCTTGCCGAACGCGAATCGGCCGGCCAATAGCGCGGCGACGACGATGATGGCGACGACGACGAGCCCGATCAGCGATCGGACGTTCTTGTTCCCGGCCTTCTTGCCGGATGCGTTGGATGCTGACATGTGCGTGCCTTCCCTCTTGTTATGTCGCGTTTGTTTATGTCGCGATATGCGATGTTCCGGTATGCGATCCGCGCGATCCGTAACGATAACGATCTCTGATCCGTACGCTCCGTATGGCCTGCGCGATCGGCTGCGAATGGGCGCGACGATCCCGCCGGCCGCCCGATGGACACGATTATGGACAACGTACGGGCGCGACACACGCCTCCCGTTATCGCCTCTGGCGCGGCCAGCGTATAAGAAAAGCCTATATGCGGCCGGATTTCGCCGATTGCAAGACCTTGGGAACCCGCTATAACCTCAATCTATCTTTCCGCCGCCCGTCGCGCCCCGCAGCCGTGATAGCTTTCAGCGAGTCAACATACGAACTTGATTCCACGGAAAGGACACGGCCATGACGGACACCTCGCCGATCATTCGGTTCGCCGACGTCTGCAAGACCTATGTGGACGACAACGGCGAGGGCCACGAGGCGCTCAGGCACATCGACCTCGAGATCAACGAGGGCGAGATGTTCGGCATCATCGGCCTGAGCGGCGCGGGCAAGTCCACGCTGGTGCGCTGCATCAACGGCATCGAACGGCCGACGAGCGGCAGCGTCGTCGTCGACGGCAACGACATCGCGTCGCTGTCCTCCGGCGCGCTGCGCGAACTGCGCACGCACATCGGCATGATCTTCCAGTCATTCAATCTCATGCATTCGCGCACGGTCGCCGGCAACGTCGAGCTCGCGCTCATCAACTCCAAGCTGTCGCGCGACGAACGCAAGGCGCGTGTCAGGGAGCTGCTCGAGCTGGTCGAACTGTCCGACAAGGCCGACCAGTATCCGTCCGAACTGTCCGGCGGCCAGCAGCAGCGCGTCGCAATCGCCCGCGCGCTGGCCAACAGGCCGCGCATCCTCCTGTCCGACGAGGGCACGAGCGCGCTCGACCCGCTGACCACCCGTTCGATCCTCGCGCTGCTCAAGAAGCTCAACGAGACGCTCGGCATCACCGTTGTGATCATCGCGCACCAGCTCACCGTCATCCAGGACACATGCACGCGCGTGGCGGTCATGTCGAACGGCGAGGTCGTCGAACAGCAGTCCGTGGAGGGCATCTTCATGAACCCGCAGGCGGACATCACCAAGCAGCTGGTCACGGCCGCCTCGAACCTGAGCAAGGTCGACGACATCCTGCAGGGACGCGACTCCGGCTTCACGCTGCACGACGACGAGATCCTCGCCGTATGCAAGTACGTGGCCCGCAGCGTGTCCGAACCGCTCGTCTCGCTCGCCTCGCGCCGGTTCGGCGTCGACATCAACATCCTGTTCGCCGACGTGTCGCGACTGCGCGAATCCGCGATCGGCGGCATCGTCATCACGATCCGCGGCGACAAGCGACAGCGCGACGCCGTGCTCGATTATTTCCGTCAGGACGGAATCCTTGTGGAGGTGCTGCGATGAGCCTGCTGACCGACCTGTTCCCGAACGTGTCCGTGCGCATGGACGAGTTCTACGACGCCACGCTGCAGACGATCTGGATGATCCTGATCGTCAGCGTCGTCTCGTTCGTGCTCAGCCTCGCGCTGGCCCTGCTGCTGACGACCTCGAAGCCCGGCGGGCTGTCGCCCAACGCGGTGGTGTTCCAGATCGTCGACAAGCTGACGAACTTCTTCCGTTCGATCCCGTTCATCATCCTGGCCACCACGATGATCCCGCTCACCCGCTTCCTGGTGGGCACGGCGATCGGCCTGCGCGGCGCGGTGGTGCCGCTGATCGTCGGCATCACGCCGTTCTTCACCCGGCAGATCGAATCCGCGTTCATGAACGTCGACCCGGGCGTGGTCGAGGCGTCCGTCTCGATGGGCCTGTCCAAGCCGCAGATCGTGTGGGCCGTCTACCTGCGCGAGTCGATCCCGCAGATCGCGAAGGTCACGTCGATCACCGTGATCCACCTGCTCGCGCTCACGGCCGTGATCGGCGTGGTCGGCGGCGGCGGACTGGGCGACTTCGCGATCCGCTACGGCTTCCAGCGGTACATGTTCGACGCGTCCGTCGCGGTGATCCTGGTCTATCTCGTATTCATCTACATCGTCGAGACGACCGGCAAGCTCATCATCGCGAGCACGACGCACGAGTAGACGGCACGAGTCGGTTCGGTACAGTCAGTTTCAGTACGGAAAGACCATCATGACCAACGTTTCCCAGCATTCCAACGACATCGACGACACCGTCGCGACGGCCGATCCGGCCGCCGGCTGGCGCATCCGGCTCGCGACCGCGGCCGACGCGGCGCAGATCGCCGGCTTCTACCGCTACTACGTGGAGCACACGTCCATCAACTTCGAGTACGAGGTACCGGACGCGGCGGAATTTCGCCGTCGCATCGGCGAGATCCTGCCCGACCTGCCATGGCTCGTCGCGGTCGAACCCGCGCCGGACGGCTCCGAGGACGGCGAGCGCATCCTCGGCTACCTGTTCGCCGAACCGGTCTCGCCGCGCGGCGCGTACGCGTGGTCGGTGAAAAGCTCGATCTACCTCGACCCGCAGGTCCGCGGCCGCGGCATCGGCAGCGCGCTGTACGCGCGGCTCGAGTCGATCCTGACCGCGCAGCATTACGTGAACCTGTACGCGATCATCACCGTCACCGCCGACGACGACCTGGCCGACATCACGTCGCCGGACGCGGCGGCCGGACGGCTCGTATGGGGCGCCGACGGACTGGCCCCGCAGGCCGGGACGGGCGACGGCTCGCAGGACTACCGTCCGGACCCGCATCTGCCGCGCACCAGCCCGCGCTTCCATCACAAGCTCGGCTTCAGCGTGATCGGCCGCGAGGTCGGCAGCGGATACAAGTTCGGCACGTGGTACGACAAGCTGCTCATGCAGAAGAAGCTCACCGCGCCGGACGCGCCGGTGGAGCCGATCCTGCCGCTGTCCGCGCTGGACGCTGCGGCGTACCTGAACTGAAAACTTCCCATCCAATCCACTTCATCCCCCCCAACCGAAAGGAACCCCCAACCATGTGGAACGTCGAACGCATCACCACCTACCAGCAGATCACCGCGCAGTCCGCCAAGGAATTCGCCGATGAGTGGGAGGAATGGCACAAGGGCCGCGAGGCGCGTCTGTCCGCCGACCACGGCTGGCTGTCGCTGCGCAGCATCGACTGGCTGGAAGACGGCAAGGAGAAGACGATCGAGGGCTTCCCGGGCAGCTTCCGCCAGGAGGGCAACAGTGTGATCTACACGCCCGAACCGGGCAAGGAGGTCGTCAACCACGGCGAGGTCGTCACCGAGCCGAAGACGATCACCGTCGAGCAGGTCGCCGACGTGAACGTGGAGGACTTCGACTACGGCGAGATCCGCGCGCAGCTGATCAAGCGCATCAGCGACACCCGCACGTACGCGGTGCGCGTGCGCGACCCGCACTCCCCCGCCATCGAGAACTTCGAGGGCGTGCCGCACTACGAGCCGGACCAGAAGTGGGTGTTCCCGGCCCGCTACGTGCCGAACAAGGAGTGGAAGTCGAGCGTCGTGAGCGCGGTGCTCGGCGACATCTCGCACGACGAGACCGCGATCGGCACGCTGTACGTGACCATCGCCGGCCTCGAGTTCCCGCTCACCGTCTTCCAGGGCCACAACGACACGTCCGGCCTGATCGGCAAGGACGAGAACGGCAACGACGTCTATCTCGACAACCGCACCGACACCGACGACATCGCGTTCCTGCTGTTCAAGGACGCGACCTCCGGCAAGGAGACGTACGGCGGCGCCCGCGCGCTCACGTTCAACATCCACGACCCGCAGCAGGTCTCCTACGTGGACTTCAACCGCGCGTGGAACCTGCCGTGCGCGTTCACCACGTACTGCACCTGCCCGTTCGCCCCGCTCGAGAACAAGCTGCCGATCCCGATCTACGCCGGCGAGAAGACCCCGGTCCACCAGTACTGAGACGGCGCTGCCGGCCGGCGACGACCGGCACCCGACCCGACCACGGCCCGAGCGGCCGGTTCCCCCGCGAACCGGCCGCTCGCCGTCGTCATACGCACGTCATACACACGTTGCGCGCACGCATCCGCCGTACGCGCACCCCATTCCACGGGGATTCCATTCCACCAGGATTCGCAAGCAACGAAGGAGACGGCCATGCCACAGATCGAAGCGGACGAGGCGCAGGCATTCTGCACGCGCGTGTTCGAGGCGTACGGATTCGAGGCCCGCGACGCGGCGCGCATCGCCGACTCGCTGGTGGACGCCGACCGGCACGGCATATCGTCGCACGGCATCCAGCGGATGCGCATGTACGACGAGCGCATCCGCGCCGGCAAGATCGTCGTCGGCGAGCAGGGCGAGACCGTCTTCGAGACGCCGGTGTCCGCGCTCTACGACGGGAGGCACGGCATGGGCCAGATCGTCGCGTCGAACGCGATGGACATCGCCGTCGCCAAGGCCGAGGCGAACGGCATCGGCATCGTCAACGTGCGTCATTCCAACCATTTCGGCGCGGCCGGCTACTACAGCCGGCTCGCCATGGACCGCGGGATGTGGGGCGTCGCGGCCACCAACAGCAATCCGCTCATGGCCCCCACCCACAGCGCGCGGGCGTTCCTCGGCAGCAACCCGCTGTCGGTCGGCATCCGCACGGAACACGACGAGTTCCTGCTCGACGGCGCCACCACGGCCGCCTCGCTCGGCAAGATCGAGGTGCTCGCCCGCGCCGGCCGTCCGATCGAGGGCACGCTGGCCCTGCGTCCGGACGGCACCGCGATCGTCGACGCCCGGGAGGCGGTGCACGACTGGCGGGCCGACCACGGCAGCGTCTCGCTCACGCCCATCGGCGGTGCCGGCGAGACCAACGCCGGGTACAAGGGCTACGGACTGGGCCTGCTGGTCGAGATCCTCACGTCCGCGATCGCCGGCGCGCCGCCGTCGGCCGACCTGCACAGCGACGACATCTCCCACATCCTCATCGCGGTCGACCCGGCCATCTTCGGCGACGTCGCGCCGATCAACGAACGTATCGACGACATGCAGCGCCGCATCCGCGCCCTGCCGTCCTACGACGGCCAGCCCGTGCGCGTGCCGGGCGACAAGGAGCGCGACGCCTTGCGGGAGACGGACGCGAACGGCATCACGGTGAGCGAGTCGACGCTGGACGAGCTGCGAGGCATCGCCGAACGGCTGAATCTGGACCGTCCGTGGAACAGCGGACCACGGAACGCGCGAAACGGCGCATAATCGAACGGACACACGAACGGACAACGGCAAACACGGCACAGCGAACGACAGGAGCGGCACGGCATGACGGACATCACGGAAGCACAGGACCCTACGGAGACCACGGACGAAACGCCGCAATCCCTGCCGGGCCGGGACTGGGCGGACGCGTTCAACGCGGACCTGCGGCAGGCGAAGGAGTCTCCGATCCGCGCGTTCAATGCAAGCATCTCCGGGATTCCGGGGATCCTCAAACTGACGTTGGGCGAACCGGACTTCGCCACGCCCGATCATGTGCGCGAGGCCGCGGAACGCTCGCTGCGCGACCATCGCACGCACTACGCGCCAAGCCCCGGCACGCCCGGGCTGCGCGAGGCGATCGCCGGCTTCCTGGACCGGCGCATGGGGCTTACGTACGAGCCCGGCCAGGTGATCGTCACCGAAGGCGCGTACGAGGCGCTCGGCAGCACGATGCGCGCGCTGCTCGACCGCGACAGCGTGCTGCTCGTCCCCTCCCCGTACTTCGGCCTGTACCGCAACCTCGCCGTGGCCAACGGCGCGCGGTTCGTCGCGATCGACACGTCGGACACCGGGTTCATGCTCTCGCCCGAACGGCTCGACGAACAGCTGGCCCGGTACGCGGACCGCAGGACCGTGCTGCTGATCAACGACCCGTGCAATCCGACCGGTGCGGCGTACCCGGCCGAACTGGTGCGTCGGATCGCGCAGGTCGTCGAACGTCACCGCACGATCGTCGTCAGCGACGAGGTCTACGCGCAGCTCACGTACGGTGAGCCGCACGAGTCCATCGCAAGGTATCTGCCCGACCGCACGATCGTCATCGACAGCACGTCGAAGACGTACGCGATGACCGGCTGGCGTCTCGGCTACATCGCCGCGCCGGAACCGGCCGTCGCCGAACTCGCGAAATCGCATCAGCTGGCCGTCGGATCGGCCTCCATGTTCGTCATGGACGCGGCCGAGGAGGCGTACCGCAACGGCGACGCGGACATCGACCGCATGCGGGCCGCCTACCATGCACGGCGCGACCTGTTCTCCGGACTGCTCGCGCAGGCCGGCTTCGACTACGTGGCACCGTCCGGCGCGTTCTACCTGTATGTGCGCGTGCCGGATTCCTACCACGGCTCCAGCACGCAGTACGCGACCGCCATGGCCCACGAGGCGCTCGTGGCGTGCGTGCCGGGCGACGCGTTCGAGGACTCCCCCAGCCGCTACATCCGCTTCAGCTACGCGGCCGGCGAAGACCAACTGCGCGAGGCGGCGCGCAGGATCGGCGAGTGGGCGCGCGGCTGACGCACCCGGCCGGATTCGCATACGGACCCGTGAACAGACCTGTGAACAGACCTGTGAACAGAAAGGAACCGAACATGGCATCGATAGCGTTCTACTATCCGCTGGACGAGGAGCGCGTGGCCGCCGACGCATGGTCGCGCGAACGCGGCATCGACGTGGACTGCTACAACTTCGACCTGCTGGACTCCACGGTCGAAACCGCGAAGGGCCACAAGGCCGTCTGCTACCGCCAGCGCGTGCCCATCAGCGCGGACGGCAGCCTGTACGACAGGCTGGCCGAATACGGCGTGGGCCACATCGGCCTGCGCTCGGCCGGACTCGACACGGTGGACATCCGCCGCGCGCACGCGCTCGGCATGAAGGTCACGAACGTGCCGTCGTACTCGCCGCCGGCCGTCGCCGAACTCGTGCTCACGCACGTCATGACGCTCGTGCGCCAGCTCAACCTGTTCGCCGACCGCGCCGCGCACAACGACTACATCGTCTCCGGACTCATGTCGCCGGAACTGTCCGAACTGACGATCGGCATCATCGGCGTGGGCCGCATCGGCTCGCAGGTCGCGCGCATCTTCCACGCGCTCGGCGCCACGGTGATCGGCAACGACATCCACGAAAACCACGAATTCGACGACATCCTCACGTTCGTCTCCAAGGACGAGCTGTTCGCCCGCGCCGACGTGGTCACCATGCACACGTGGCTCGACGAGCATACGCGGCACCTGATCAATGCGGACACGCTGCGCCGCATGAAGCCGACCGCGTATCTGGTGAACGCCTCGCGCGGGCCGGTGGTCGACACGGACGCGCTCATCGACGCGCTGGACGCGGGCGTGATCCGCGGGGCCGCGCTGGACGTGGTCGAAGGCGAGGCGACGCTGTACAACAAGACCTACGACGGCCGCATCCCCGACCTGCGCTACCAGCATCTGCAGGACATGCCGAACGTGATCATCTCGCCGCACGTCGGCTTCTTCACCGACATCGCCGTGCACAACATGGTCTTCGAGGCGCTCGACGACGCGTGGACGATCATTCAGGGCGGCACGAGCCCGCATGAGATTCATTTTGATGAGTGATTCCGATGAGTGATGCGGTCGCGTCCGGCACGGTCCCCCAACCATGCCGGACGCGACCGTCCGCACCCTAGGCGAACACGCCGGAGGCGAGCTGGCTGAACGATTCGGCGCCCGCGTGGTCGCGCACGTACGCTTCGTACGCCTTGTCGAGCGCTTGGCCGAGATCCTCGATCAGATCGGTCGCATCCTCGATGCCGACCGCCAGACGGATCAGCTCGTCGGTGATGCCGACCTTGAGCCGCTCCTCCCGGGGCAGTTCGAAATGGGTCATGCGCGCCGGGAATTCGGCGAGGCTTTCGACAGCGCCAAGGCTTACCGCCAGGCGGAAGATGTGCAGGTTGTTGAGCACCACGCCCGGGTCGACGCCCGGCACGACCTCGAACGAGAGCACGCCGCCGAAGCCGCGCAGTCCGTTCTCGGCGAGCACCTTGTTGTGGTCGCGCTGCACGCCCGGATAGTGCACGGTCTTGACCAGCGGATGCGCGAGCAGGTATTCGGCGATGGCCTGCGCGTTGGCCTGCTGGCGGTCCATGCGCAGCGCGAGCGTCTGGATGCCGCGGCGCACGTCGTTGCATTCGGCCGGCTGCAGCACGCCGCCGAAACGGTTCTGTGCGAAGTAGATCTTGCGGCCGATCTCGTCGTCGAGCACGACGACCAGTCCCGCGGTCACCTCGGAATGGCCGGCCAGATACTTGGTGGCCGAATGGACGACCACGTCGGCGCCCAGGTCGAGCGGCTGCTGCAGGTACGGCGTGACGAACGTGTTGTCGACGATCGCGATCGCGCCGTGACGGTGCGCGACGGCGGCGATGCGGTTCACGTTGTTGACCTGCAGGAGCGGATTGGTGAGGACCTCGAAATACACGGCCTTGGCCGGGCTGGTCGCCTTGAGTTCGCGGCCGTCGAACGTGACGCGGGCACGGCCGGAGACCGCGTCGTCGAGCGCCTCGTAGTCGGCGGTGTCCACCGGTTCGAACGTGATGCCGCGCTCGGCGAAGTATTCGTTGAACAGCGAGTACGTGCCGCCGTAGATGTTCTTGCCGACGACGATGCGGTCGCCCGGCTTGAAGATGCTCAGGACCGCGTGGATCGCGGCGAGGCCGGACGCGAACGCGAAGCCGCGCGTGCCGTGCTCGAGCTGGGCGATCTGCCGCTCGAGGAACTCGCGGGTCGGGTTGCCGCTGCGTGAATAGTCCCAGCGGGGCATCGCCTCGACCGATTCGAAAGCATACGTGGATGAGTTGTAGATGGGCGGGTTCACGGCACCGGTGTTGTTGTCGTTCACCGGCAGTCCGTGGACCAGCTGAGTGTTGAACCTCGTCATGGCGCACCTCCTTGGGATGTCTGCGTGTCGTTCGTCTGCCGACGGGTTTCGCCGGCTGTCTTCCGGCGTTCGCCGGCGGCCGCGCGGAATGTCGTTCGGATGGGTGCCCCTCCCGGATGGCTTCCGGATGGCTTCAGGAACCGTTTCCCGACTGTTTCCGCGCAACTGGCTATGACTATACCGGCCGTCTCACGCGCATACCACGGCGTGGCTATACGCGTTGCTTATGGGACGCTACAGCAGTGCTATTTGTCGGCGAGGTACAAGCCGGCAGGCGAGCTAATACAACGCGGGCGAAGCTCATCCGCAATTGCAAGACGCCGAGGCTGATGACAGCCTCTGATGACAGCCTCTTGCCTGGTCCAAGTGGATGGTCAGTGCCCCTCTTAGGCATGTCTTAGGCATGGTTGACGGCTGCCAAGTGCTGACCGGCGCATAACCGAACAGCCGATCGTGGGCATAAAAGCCCCACGTCATGGGATTGTGGGCATGGACCTACCATGAAGAGGCCTCGCAGACCCTCTACGTGGCTGGTCTATGCCCACGATGTCCGAAATCACCCACAATCCGATGAACGTCGTATCCCGTTTATGCCCACGATCCGGCACATTATCCGGTATTTTCAGTCCCCATGTCGTCAACGGCGTTCGCAAGGATCCCGTTTATGCCCACAACACCAAATCTCAGCCATCTCCCACGTCCCTTCCGCGTGATCATTGTGGGTATAAACCATACATTTTGAAGTGGTTCCTACATTGACGCCGATTGTATTGACGCGGATCATCGCAACACCCCGCCGACGCTTCGACCATTCCGCTGCGCTGATGGCATGTTCTCACGGTTTTGGCATCGCACGCAGCGCGATTCCTCGGCAGGGACAGACATCCTTGGCAATGAACCCGGTCATGGGAAATGCAGGGAACTAAATGCAGAAGACCGTTGGCTGGCGCAATCCCCTAACGCCGACGTCACAGATAGGTTTTGACGGCGAGGTCGAGCGTGAGCACGATGCCGGCGATGACGGCGGCGGCGCGCATCACGTTGGCGGGGATCTTGCGGGTGATCGGCGGGGCGATGTAGCCGCCGATGAAGCATCCGATGCACAGCATGATCGCGGCGGGCCAGTTGACCACACCCTTGACGATGAACACGACGGATGCGGTGATGTTCGCGCCCGTGCCGATGAGCGTCTTGAGCGCGTTGATCTTATGGAACGGGCCGATGTTGGCCGCGTCGAGCACGGCGAGCGCCACCGTGCCTGCACCCGCGCCGAAGTAGCCGCTGTATACGGCCACGGCGACCACGCCGAGCCACACCCCCCACGAGTCCTGTCGCATGGGCTGCACGGGTTGGTCCTCCGGATTGGTCGCCTTTGCTGCGGATGATGTACCGGATGAGCCCGTCTTCGTGGTCGCGGCAACGGTACCGGTCGTCAGGCTCGGCGCACCTGCCTCGGCCGCATCCTGCCCGGCATCCTGCCCGGCATCCTGCATTGCGGCGAGCTGGGCCTGCGCGTCGCGCGCGGCCTGCTTGGCCTGCATGCGGCCGCGCGGGTTGAATGCGATCATCAGCGCGCTGAACAGGATGAGCGCGGGCGCGAGGAATTCGAACACGCTCGGGTCGAGTCCGAGCAGCAGGAGCGCGCCGAAGATGCCGCCGACCGCGCCGATCGCGATATAGACAGCGGAGCGCAGCGTCTGTCCGGCCAGTTCCTTGCGCGCACCCATCAATCCGCCAATGCCGGTGCCGACCACGCCGACCGTGTTGCTCGCGTTGGCGAGCACGGGCGGAATGCCGAGCGCGAGCAGCGCCGGATACGAGACGAGCGACGACGCGCCCACCGCGTATCCGACGAATCCCGCGCCGATGCCGGCCAGCAGGATCAGGAACAGCGTCAGCACCGAAAACCCAGCGATCATGCGCACATCCTCCTTCGCATCCGAGCGCCGCCCGACGGCGCAACCTCAGCGAGCATACGCCGCAAGCCACTCCCCCATATCCCGCCCTACGCTATATGGACATCTTCGGAATCGCGCTGCACGCGATGCCGTGTTGTTGGCGGCCTGCGACCGCGAGCTCCCCACCCGACTTCGTCGGGAGCCCCCTCAGTGAGGACATCGCCGTGAAGCAAACAGCAGAGCTGCTTGTAGGCGATGTGCGAGCCGACAGGCGAGCCAACACAACGCGGGCGAAGCCCGTCCATAATTGCAGGACGGCCGAGGCTCCGCCGGCAGTTACGCGAACTGGGAGTTGTAGAGGGCGGCGTAGCGGCCTCCGGCGTCGAGGAGGCTGTGGTGGTCGCCCATTTCGACGATGTCGCCGTGCTCCATGTACAGGATCAGGTCGGCGTCGCGGATGGTGGACAGACGGTGCGCGATCACGAAGCTCGTGCGACCGGCCATGAGCCGGGCCATCGCCTTGCCGATCTCCGCCTCGGTGCGTGTGTCGACCGAACTGGTCGCCTCGTCCAGAATCAGGATCGGCGGGTCGGCGAGGAACACGCGCGCGATGGTGAGCAGCTGGCGCTGCCCGACGGACAGGTTGCCGGCCTCGTTGTCGAGCATCGTGTCGTAGCCGTGCGGCAGCGTGCGGATGAAATAGTCCGCACGCGCGGCCTTCGCGGCCTCCACGATCTCGTCGCGCGTCGCGTCCGGCCGACCGTAGGCGAGGTTTTCGGCCACGGTGCCGCCGAACAGCCACGTGTCCTGCAATACCATGCCGAATTCGCGGCGCAGTTCGCCGCGCGTCATATCCGCGGTGGACACCCCGTCGAGCGTGATCCGTCCGCCGTCGATCTCGTAGAAGCGCATGAGCAGGTTGATCAGCGTGGTCTTGCCCGCGCCCGTCGTGCCGACGATCGCGATCTTGCGTCCGGGTTCGGCGACGAAGCTCACGTCCTTCATCAGCGGCTTGTCCGGGTCGTATCCGAAGCGCACGTGGTCGAAGACTACGCGGCCGCGCACCGGCTCGACGGCATGCGCCGCAACGTCCGGCGTCGGGTCGGGCCGTTCCTCGTCCTCGTCGAGCAGTTCGAACGTACGCTCCGCGGAGGCGAGCGCCGACTGCAGCGAGTTGATCATGTAGCTCGCCTCGGTCATCGGCTCGCTCACCTGGATCACGTACTGGAAGAACGCCTGCGCCACGCCCACGCTCATGCGTCCGCCGATCACCATCCATCCGGCGAGCACCATCACGAACATCTGCGAGAAGCGCGAGATCATGCGGATGAGCGGGTTGACGGACATGGTGATGAAGTCGGCGGTCTGCGCGGCGCGGCGGGTGCGTTCGGCGGCGTCCTCCATCGCGGCGATGCTGTCGGCCTCGCGGTTGTACGCCTTGATGATGTTGCGGCCCTTGTAGTATTCCTCCGCAAGGCCCGTCAGCTCGCCGACGGTCTCCTGCCTGAGGGAGGCGACCTCGAGGTTCTTCTTCGCCACGAGCTTGGTGACCCACAGGCTGAACGCCATGAAGCACAGGAACACGAGCGTGAGCAGCCACGAATAGCAGATCATGATCACCAGCGAGCCGGTGATCGTCGTGATCGCGGTGATCAGGCGCAGCAGGCCGGTCTGCATGACCTCGCTGATGCGGTCGAGGTCGTTGGTGACCTTGCTGAGCACTTCGCCCGGCTTGTTGCGGTCGAAGAAGCGCAGCGGCAGCCGTTGGATCTTCGCGCTGATCTGCTTGCGCAGGCTCAGGTTGAGGTTTTCGGCCACCGACGCCATCAGGTACGACTGCAGGTAGTAGAACGCGGCCTCGCCGAGGTACAGGACCGCCAGGATCAGGATCGGCCAGCCGATGCCGCCCGCGCTCCATTCGATCGCGTACGGCGTGCCGGCCTTCCACGCCTCCTGCACGGCCGTCCAGATCGCGTCGACCACGACCGCGCTGTACATCGGCGCCGCGATGTGGAAGAACGTGAACAGCAGGATCGACGCGGCCACTACCGCCAGGCGCACACGCTGCTCCTTAAGCTGCGCGAACAGTCGTTTGGCCGTGGCGGAGGCGTTCTTCGGGGCCTCCAGTTCGATGTCGTCGCTTGAGGACGCGGTGATGACGGCCTCGTCCATGCCGTCGATCGGTTCGTAGTTGTCGTTGCTCATGTCACGCCTCCTTTCCCGGCGTCGTATCGTTCGTATTGTCCGTCGTGCACGCAGTGTCATCCGTCGCGGTCGTACCGTCCGCTGCATCCGGCCGTGCGATGCGCCGCGCGAGTTCGGCCACGTCGTCGGCCGTCGCCGGACCGGCCGCATCCTGCGTCTCGGATGCCTCCTTCGTCTGCGATTCGACGATCTCGCGGTAGACCGCGCACGTTCGCATCAGCTCGTCGTGCCGGCCGATGCCCGCGACCTCGCCGTCCGAGAGCACGACGATCTGATCCGCATGCTGGATCGTGCTCACGCGCTGCGCGATGATGAGCACCGCACGGTCGTCGGTCTCCTCGGCGAGCGCGTGCCGCAATGCCGCGTCCGTGCGGAAGTCGAGCGCGGAGAAACTGTCGTCGAAGATGACCAGTTGGCTGTCGCCGACGAGCGCGCGGGCGATCGACAGTCGCTGCTTCTGGCCGCCGGAGAAGTTCGTGCCGCCCTGTGCGACGCGCGAGTCAAGGCCGTCGGGCAGCGAGTCGACGAATTCGCGCGCCTGCGCGACGTCGATCGCATGATCGAGCCGTTCGCGGCTCGCGTCGCGGTCGCCGTAACGCAGGTTGTCGGCGATCGTGCCGGAGAACAGCCATGCCTGCTGCTGCACGTACGAGACGCGCGTGCGCAGGTCGTGCTGGCGCATGTCGCGCACGTCCACGCCGTCGAGCGTGACCTTGCCCCACGTCGCGTCGTGGAAGCGCAGCGCGAGCATCGCGATCGTCGACTTGCCCGAACCGGTGCCGCCGATGATCGCCGTGGTCTGGCCGCGCCGGCAGGTGAAGCTGACGTGGCTCAGCGCGTCCTCCTGCGCGTCGGCGAAACGGAACGTCACGTCGCGGAACGCGAGCACCTCGCCGTCGTCGAGCGGCTTGCGGCCGGCCATGTCGATGGTCTTGGCCGGCTCCGGGTCGACGATCTGCGGACTGTGGTCGAGTACGAGACGCACGCGTTCGCAGCATTCGAGGGCGCGCGGCAGGGTGATGATGACCATCTGGCCCATCATCAGGTAGAAGAGCGCCATGACCGAGTATTCGACGATGGCCGTGATGTCGCCGATCTGGAAGCCGCCGGCGTCGATGCGCGGGCCGGCCATGAAGTAGACGATGACGACGAACACGTTGATGCCGAAGTACGAGAGGCCGTCGAGGTTGGCGAACAGGCGGTTCGCCTTGATGGACGTGACCGCGTAGTCGGTGAACGTCTCGTCCATGCGGTTGCGTTCATGCCGCTCCTTGCCGAACGCGCGGATGACGCGCACTCCGGTGAGGTTTTCGAGCAGCACGGCGCCGATGCGGTCGAGCAGCTTCTGCAGACGGCGGAACAGCGGGGACGCGGAGCGCATGATGAAGAACGCGACGACGCACACGAATGCGATCACGGCGAGCAGGCCGAGCGACATGCCCACGTCGAGGCGGAACGACAGCGTGAGCGCCATGACGAAGATGATCGGCACGGGCAGCAGCATGCCCATGACGTTGGTCATGGCCAGCTGGATGTTGACGATGTCGTTGATGGTGCGTGTGGTGATGGACGCGGTGCCGAAGTTGCGGAAGTCGTAGATCGACAGGTCGAGCGACTTCCGGTACAGGGCCATGCGCATGTCCTTGCCGACCTTGCTGGTCAGCTGCGAGCAGCACCAGCCGCCGGCCACGGCCGCCGTGCCGGAGATGAGCGCGGCGAGGCCCATCTTCACGCCGGTCGAGATCATCGCGTCGAGGGTGGCGCCGGACGCGCTTTCGTTGAGCAGCTCGGCCACGAACGTGGGGATGACGAGCGCGCCGATCACGTCGAAGAACAGCAGCACCAACGTCAGCGCGAACAGCCCCCAGTACGGTCTCATGAAGCGTGCGACCAGCCGCATGGATATCCAACTCCCTTATATGTTCCCTATGTCGTTGCCCGGCGGGGACGGTCGCATCCGGTGCGCCGGCCCGCCCTGGGTCTTATTCGTTTCCGTTGTCGTGAGCCCGCAAGCGTCCTCGTCGCGAGCACACCACCCCATATTGTCCCATTATGGGACAAATGTCAATTACGGCGAGTTCCGCGAGCTACAAGTCGACGAACGATGATGGGATGCTGGGCCATGGCTGCCCAAATCCGAGCGGATGGTTGACATGTCTTGAGGCATGATTGACGGGCATGGCCGACTGTTTTGCGTCGCACTATCCCCACTTTTGGAAGGGGATGCCGTCAGACGCGGACTTCGCGGAGTTGGCGGCGGAAGGCCTCGCCGAAGATCTCCATACCGCGGACCAACGCGTCGCGGGCGGATGGGTCGAGCTCGCTCATCGCGCGGTATTCGACCGCACGTTCGGGCGCGATGATCCCGTTGCAATAGCGCCTCCCGGCCTCGGTGAGCCAGACCGCCTTGACGCGCCGGTCGCCCGCTCCCCCGGCGCCCGCCTCGCCGAGCCGCACATAGCCTTGCTCGACAAACGAGGAAACGACATTGTTGACCGTCTGCCGCGGCAGCATCGTGTATTCGCAGATCGCCTTCTGCGAGGCGCCGTCATGATCGTTGAGATAGTCGAGCACGCACATCACGCTGTCGGACAGCCCCAGCCGGCGGCCGTAGTCGGCGAACGCCACATCGATGCGGCGCAGCTCCTCGAAGAAGCGGTCCAGCTGTTCGGGAATCGACGCCGCGGCGGGCGCGATTGCACCGGCATCCGCCGTACCCGCAACACCGGCAACAGCCATCCCATCGTCAGACGCACCCATCCCAGCCTCCTTGGACCATTCATCTCGCAATAGTCCCATTGTAAGACAGATATTCAGTCGCATACGACGAAGCCGTCGCATTACGGGGTGTGATGCGACGGCTTCGTACGGTGCAGCTTGCCCGAGCGGGAATCGTCACGCCTGGGGCCAGTAAGGCGCGACCTCCTTGTCGAAGGCGTCGGAGACGCGGGCGGCGACCTGGTCGAACGGGGTGTCCCAGACGGCCTGGTTGAAGATCTCGCATTCGATGTCGCCGCGCCAGCCAGTGGCGGCCACGGCCTCGGTCAGGGACTTGAAGTCGATCACGCCCTCGCCCATGTAGTGGCGGCTCAGCAGCACGTCCTTCTCGAACGGGGTGCGATAGTCGCACACCTGATAGGTGGCGATGCGGCCCTCATGGCCGGCGCGCGCGATCGAGTCGAGCACCTGCGGATCCCAGAAGATGTGGAACGTATCCACGGTCACGCCCACGGCCTTCGGATCGAACGGGGCGGCGATGTCGAGCGCCTGGCCGAGCGTCGAGACGCACGCGCGGTCGGTGCAGTACATCGGGTGCAGCGGTTCGATCGCGAGCGTCACGCCCGCGGCGAGCGCGTCCGACTCGAGTTCGGCGAGTGCGTCCGAGATGCGGGCGCGGGCGCCGATGAGATCCTTGGATCCTTCCGGCAGGCCTCCGACGACGAGCACGAGCACCTTGCAGCCGAACGCGGCGGTCTCCTCGATCAGACGACGGTTGTCGTCGATGGAGGCGCGGCGCGAGTCGCCTTCCGGCATGGTGAAGAAGCCGCCGCGGCACATGGTGGACACGCGCAGGCCGGAATCGGCGACCATCTTCACGGCCTCCTCGACGCCCACGGCCTCGACGGGTTCACGCCACAGGCCGACGCTCTGGTAGCCGGCGGCTGTAAGCGTGTCGAGCGTCTGGCGCAGGTCGGCGTACTTGATGGTCGCCTGGTTCATCGACAGAATCGGATTAGTCATAATAGGCTCCTTTGCAATAGGTATAGGTAACGGGTCAGTCGACGTTGCCGGTCTCGCGGTAGTCGCGCCACACGTTCTCGAAGAAGTCGTCGTCCTCCGGGATCGGCCGCACCAGACGCCATGCGCACGCGATCGAACCGCCCTCGCCCGCACGTCCGGCATCGTCGGCACCAGCAGCGCCAGCACCGTCAGCCGCACCGGCCGCGGCCGACACGAACGTCGTCTCCTGCGTCTCGCCGTCCAGCCTGCCGCCGTCGAGCGTGAACTTGAACCGGTCGTCGAGGTCGATCGGCGTGTCCGCGTCCTGGCCGAAGCCCTTGACCGGCAGCTTGCCGTTCGGGTCGGTCCACAGCACGGATCCGCGCGACGTGTTGTTCGCGTGCTCGGCGTATTCGGCCATCGCGCCGAGGTACGTGTACGCGCTGGTGAGGATGTCGCGCACGAGGAACACGCGGTCGATGCTGCGCCGCGACTTGGCCGAGGCGCTCACCGTGCGATCGTATTCGTCGAGCCAGCCGCCGACCGTGTCGCGCGCGGCGCGCACGTCGTCGACGTTGCGCACGGGACCGGCCTTGGCGCTCATCAGCTGGCGCACGTCGTCGAGATAGTCGCCGACGTTCTCCGCACCGGACTCCGCCGCACGATCACACGCGCCGGCCAGCAGGTCGAACGCATGACCGACCACAGGGGCGGCGAACTCGGCGAACTCGGCGTCGTCGGTCAGCGGCAGGGACGCGCGATGCGCGGAGATCCACGTCGCCGCGCGCAACGCCGCGACCTGGCCCTCGTTGAGCGCCGAGCCGCCCGGACGGTACACGCCGTGGCCGCCGTCGACCTCGCCGCACGGGAACAGGCCTTCGATGTTGGACCGCCACCAACGGTCGATCGTGAGGCCGCCGTTGTTGTGCTGGGCGCACACGTCGACGCGCAGCATCTCCTTCTCGAGGTCGACGCCCGGGTTCTTGTCGAGATAGAACTGGTAGGCGGGCTCGTTCATGTGGCGCAGGCGTTCGATCGGCGTGCCGAACAGCGCGCCGGCCTTGTCGAGGTAGTCGCGCGCCTCCGGGTCGAGCGCGTCGGCGTCAAGCTCGGCGCGCATCGGGTTGGTGCGGAAGTCGAGGTACACGTAACGGCCGCGCAGCACGGTCTCGCGGTAGACGAGCAGGTCGATGAGCGACGAGCCGTCGCGCGCCTTGCGGATGTCGAACGGCCACTGGTAGCCCTTGAGGAACACGAGCGAAAGCTGACGGCCGTAGTCCGGGATCGCTTCGGACAGGAACTCGCGCTCGTCCGAGCCGTCCGGGTTCGTGGACACGAAGCGCGGCAGCACCTGCATGTACGTGCCGGACACGTTCCAGCGCGGGGTGAGCGAGGCGAGGCCGAACTGCCATTCGGTCAGGTTCTTGCCCTTCGCGCCGGCGCGCAGCGGCGCGCCCGAAGCGCCCCACTGGCCGTTCGGGTACACGCTGTTCGCGTACATGCCCGCCGGGCCGCCGGTCGCGTAGACGATGTTCGGCGTGCGGAACACGGTGAAGCGCGGCTGGTCGGTGCCCGGCTCGGCGCGGCGGTTGAGCACGAGCAGTCCGATCACCTGGCCGTCGTGGACGAGCACGTCGACGACGCGGCAGAATTCGAACGTTTCGATGCCCTTCGCCTCGACGGCCTTCTGCAGATGCTCGACCATCGACTTGGACGTGTACGGGCCGACGGACGTGGCGCGGCGGCGCGGGTCGTGGTCGGTCTTGTAGCCGATGTATTCGCCGTAGCGGTTGCGCGGGAACGGCACGCCGAGCTCGCACAGGTGCAGGAACGCCTGCGTGGAGCAGGCCGCCTCGGCGAGCGCCACGTCGCCGTCGACCGCGCCGCCGGAGAACAGCGTTTCGGCCATGTCGCGCACGGAGTCGGGGTCGCCGCCGGACAGGGTGAGCTTGTAGTAGGTCTGCTTGTCGGAGCCCGCGTTGCGTGACGTGCCGGCGTCGACGCG